>CAZOIX010000228.1:0-6415 GCA_964579685.1 uncultured Mycobacterium sp. | reverse complement strand
TCTTCGACGTAGCGGCGTTCCGCGGCATCCAGCCACACCACCTGGTCGCAGTCGTTCTCACTTGCCTGCGCCTGCGCCAGCAGCGACGCGGCGTAATTGCCGCCGAACTTGGCCGCGCCGGTGCCGCCGGGGCAGGCGCGCACGTACTCCGTCGACAACCACACGCTGACCGGTTTGATGCCGCCCTTGAAGTACGCGCCCGCCGGTGAGGCGATGACGAGATAGCGGTACTCATCGGCCGGCCGCACCCCCAGACCCGGTTCACTGGCGAACACGAAGGGCCGCAGATACAACGACTCCTCGCCGCCCGCCCGGGGCACCCACTGCTCGTCGACGGCGATCAACTGCCGCAGCGACTCGATGAAGACCTCGTCGGGGAGTTCGGGAATCGCAAGGCGCCGCGCCGATGTGCGCAGCCGTCGCGCGTTGGCCTCCGGGCGGAACGACACGATGGACCCGTCGGCCCAGCGGTAAGCCTTCAGTCCCTCGAAGATCTCCTGTGCGTAGTGCAACACGATCGCCGACGGGTCGAGTTCGATGGGTCCGTAGGGAATCACCCGCGCGTTGTGCCAGCCCTTGCCCGCCACATAGTCGATCGAGACCATGTGGTCGGTGTGGAACTGGCCGAACCCGGGATTGGCCAGGATCGACGCCCGTACCTCATCGCTCGCCGGGTTCGCGTTGCGCGTGGCGGTGAACTCGAGGGGGCCGTCAGTCATACCGGCGATTGTATCTGGACTGACTACCGAGTTTTCGGCTCGACGAACGGGGGCTTGACGACGTCACACTCGAGCCGACGACCCCGGACATCGACCGAAACACGCTGCCCGTCGGCGATTTCTGCGGCGCTGTCGATCAGCGCCAGTGCGATACCCACTTTCAACGTGGGAGAAAAAGTGCCCGACGTCGTCACCCCGACCGGGTCGTCGCCGTCGAGCACGGTGAGGTCCGGACGCAGCACCCCGCGCCCCACCGCCTTCAGGCCACGCAGCAGCCGCGCAGGACCGGCCTGCTTCTCGGCAAGCAGGGCATCGCGACCCCAGAACGCGTCCTTCTTCCATCCGATCGCCCAGCCACACCGGGCCTGAAGGGGCGAGGTGTCCAGCGACAGTTCGTGCCCGTGCAGCGGATAGCCCATCTCGGTGCGCAGGGTGTCACGGGCTCCGAGCCCGGCGAGTTCGCCGCCTGCAGCGCCGACCGCGTCCACGAGCGCGTCGAACACCACCGACGCCTGATCCCACGGCGGCAGCAGTTCGTAGCCGTGTTCACCGGTGTAGCCGGTCCGACAGACCCGGACCGGGACTCCGCTGTACTCGGCGTCGACGTAGCCCATGTAATCCATCCCGGTCGGCAGTCCGAGCGCGGCCAGCACCTCGGGCGATTTCGGCCCCTGCACGGCGAGCACGGCGTAGGACCGGTGTTCGTCGGTGATCGTCAGCCCCGCGGGCGCTCGTTCGGCCAGCGCGGCGACCACCGCGGCCGTGTTGGCGGCGTTGGGCACCAGGAAGATCTCGTCGTCGGAGACGTAGTAGGCGATCAGATCGTCGATGACCCCACCGGAATCGGTGCAGCACAAGGTGTATTGCGCCTTCCCGGGGCCGATGCGACGCAGGTCGTTGGTCAACGCGGAGTTGACGTACTCGGCGGCGCCGGGGCCGCGCACGAGCGCCTTGCCCAGGTGACTGACGTCGAAAAGCCCGACGGTGGTGCGGGTGGCCGTGTGCTCACTGACCGTGCCCGCGTAGGACACGGGCATCAGCCAGCCGCCGAACTCCGCGAAGCTGGCGCCGAGCTGGCGATGACGTTGTTCGAGTGGGCCGGCTAGGACTTCGCTCACGGCAGTCCACAGTACGGCCGGTGCTGGCAGACTCACACCTGTGGTCGATTTCGACGCACTCGAAGCCGCGGGAATCGCCAATGCGCGCGGCAGGGCGGCGTTGATCGATTACCTGGACAAACTCGGATTCTCGACCGACGACATGGTCGACGCCGAGCGCCGCGGCCGATTGTTCGGCCTGGCCGGCGACGCCCTGCAGGGGCCGGGCCGTCCGACCTACAGCCTGCGTACGGCGGCGGAAGCCCTCGGTGTGCCGCCGGATGAGGTGGCCACGGCGTGGACGGCGCTGGGGCTGACCATCGCCGACCCGGACATGCTCGCGCTGAGCCAGCTGGACGTCGACGGCCTGGCGACATGGGTGGCCATCAAGGCCATGGTCGGCGACGGGCCCGCCCTCGCCTTCCTGCGGATCCTGGGGAACGCGATGGCCCGCGTCGCGGAAGCGGGCGGGACGATGATCCGCATGGCGCAACCCGACCTGCTGATGGCCATCAGCGGCGACGAGCTCACCACGGCGATGGCCTACCGCGAGATCACGGAGATCACCCAAACCTTCGGTGTCCTCATCGATGCGATGTTCCGGCAGCACATCGTCAGTGCCCGAACGCATTTCGAGGGCGTCATCACCGACGCGTCGGCGAATGTCACCTGCGGCGTAGGATTCGCCGATCTCACGGGTTTCACGCAGCTGACGCAGGTGATGGACCCAGCCGATTTGTTCGACCTCCTCACCGAATTCGGCGGCTCGGTGTCGGACCTCGTGCACTCCGACGGTGGCCGGGTGGTCAAGTTCATCGGCGACGAGGTGATGTGGGTGACCTCGACGCCCGAACTCCTGGTCAAGGTGGCAATGGACCTCGTCGAGCACCCGCGCGCCCGCGAGACGGGGTTGCGGGTCCGCGCCGGTCTCGCCTACGGCTCGGTGCTGGGCATCGGCGGCGACTACTTCGGGACCCCGGTCAACCTGGCCGCCCGCTTGGTGGCGGCCGCGGCGCCGGGTCAGATCCTGGCATCGGCCGACGTCCGCGACGAGCTGCCCGAGTGGCCTGCGATCCCGCAGGAACCGTTGACACTCAAAGGTTTCGACGACCCCGTCCCGGCCTACGACCTGCACCTTTCCCGCTGAGCGATATGGTTATCGCTCGTGAGCCCAGCGAGCACCGGTTTTCAGGTCCCCACCGTCACTGTCAGTTCGTCGCTGCCGAAGCGCAAAGCTGACGACGCGGTGCTGATCGTCGCGGTCGTCAGCGGTCCGGACGAGGACAGCGCCGCCACCGTCGTCGCCAACCCGTTCCTCGACGCCGAGGCGGTCGGTGAGATCGAGGTCGCCCTGCAGGCGCTCGGCGCCAAGGGTGGCTGCGAGCAGGTCAGCCGTGTCATCGCGCCATCGCTGCCGGTGGCACGCGTGCTGGCGGTCGGGCTCGGCAAGAACAGAGACGACTGGCCTGCCGAGGTGATCCGCCGCGCCGCGGGCGTGGCGGCACGATCGCTGAACGGCACCGAGAACGTCATCACCACCCTGTCGGGCATCGACCTGGCCGCCGCGATCGAGGGCCTGATCCTGGGGGCCTACCGGTTCAGCGATTTCCGCAGTGCCAAGACCGCGCCCAAGGACAACGGGTTGCGCACCATCACCGCACTGACGGCCGACACGAAGTCGAAGACGAAGGAGGCGGCGGACCGCGCGGCGGCGATCGCGACCGCGGTGGCGACCGCCCGTGACTTCGTCAACACCCCGCCCTCTCATCTCTACCCCGCCGAATTCGCCGACCGTGCAAAGGCTTTGGGCGAGGCCGCGGGACTCGAGGTGGAGGTGCTCGACGACAAGGCACTGACCAAGCAGGGCTACGGCGGCGTGGTGGGCGTCGGCAAGGGGTCATCACGTCCACCGCGACTGGTTCGCCTCATCCACCGCGGGGCCAAGAACAAGAAGTCCAAGAAGGTCGCCCTGGTGGGCAAGGGCATCACGTTCGACACCGGTGGCATATCCATCAAGCCGGCCGCCAACATGCACCACATGACCTCCGACATGGGCGGGGCGGCCGCCGTCATCGCGACCGTGGTGCTGGCCGCCAAGCAGAAGTTGCCGATCGACGTCATCGCCACGGTGCCGATGGCGGAGAACATGCCGTCGGCGACCGCACAGCGACCCGGCGACGTGCTCACCCAGTACGGCGGCATCACCGTCGAGGTGCTGAACACCGACGCCGAGGGCAGGCTGATCCTGGCCGACGCCATCGTGCGGGCGTGCGAGGACGCCCCCGACTACCTGATCGAGACGTCGACTCTGACCGGAGCGCAGACCGTGGCGCTGGGCGCTCGGACGCCCGGCGTGATGGGCAGCGATGCGTTCCGGGACCGGGTGGCGGAGCGCTCACAGCAGGTCGGCGAGAATGCGTGGCCGATGCCGCTGCCGGAGGAGCTCAAGGACGATCTCAAGTCGACGGTGGCCGACCTGGCGAACGTGAGCGGGTCGCGGTTCGCCGGCATGCTGGTCGCAGGTACGGACCTGCGCGAGTTCGTCGCCGACGGGGTCCAGTGGGCACACATCGATATCGCTGCGCCGGCGTACAACACCGGCGGGCCGTGGGGATACACGGTCAAGGGCGGCACCGGGGTGCCGACACGCACGATGTTCGCCGTACTGGAGGACATCGCGCAGAACGGCTGACTACAGCACCTTGCCTCGTGCCGTGCTGCGCATCACCTGGGGCAGCAGGTGAGCGGCTCCGTAGACCAGGTACGCCTCGGGCGCGACCGGACGAACCGCCTTGTTCTTCTTGACGGACGACAGGATGGCCTTGGCGACCTTGTCCGGGCCGTACCGTCTTGCCGCGAAGGCCTTTTCGATCTGTGCGCGGCGGGCCTCGACCTGGTCCGCCTTGTCGGTCGGAACGTCGAACCGGGTGGTGCGCACGATGTCGGTGTCGATCACACCGGGGCAGATCGTCGTCAACCCGACACCGGCCTGGTCCAGTTCGGCTCGCAGACAGTCGCCGAACATGAAGACCGCCGCCTTGCTGGTGGCGTAGGCGTTCATCGACTGCTGGGGCGAATACGCGGCCATCGACGACACGTTGACGATATGCCCGCCGGCGCCCCGGTCGACGAGCCGCCGGCCAAAAGACCTACAGCCGTTGACAACTCCACCGAAGTTGATGTCGAGAACCCTGTCGTATTCCTGGGCGGGTGTATCGAGGAACATTCCGGTGTGGCCGACCCCGGCGTTGTTGACGACGATGTCGGGAACGCCGTGCTCGGCGCAGATCCGGTCGGCGAACCGTTCGACCGCGTCGGCGTCGGCGACGTCGAGGGTGTACGCGTGGGCGATGCCGCCACGCTCGGCGATCGCCGCGGCGGTCTGGATGACACCGGCCTCGTTCACATCGCTGATCACGACCTCGGCACCTTCCTTTGCAAAGGCAAGCGCAGTCGCACGGCCGATGCCGCTGCCCGCTCCGGTGACCGAAACCAGTGTGTCGCCGAAGTATTCACGCCGACGACCGACCTGCGCGCGCAACAAACCGCGAGCCGTGGGCTTGCCCTCGAGGTGGTCGACGAATTCCCGCACCGATGTCGCGATCATCGGTGCATGCGACATCGGGGCCCAGTGGCCGGATTTGATGTCGCGACGCCACAGCCGCGGCACCCAGTTCCTGGTCTCGTCGTAGATGAACGGGCGGACGAACTGATCCCGGGTGTTGACGATGACCTGGACCGGCACGCTGACGTAATGGTCGCGGCGGGCTGACCGCACTGAACGAAAGTAGTTGGCGCCGTAGACCTTCATACTGTTGACGGCGTCGGATTTGTAGGTATCCGAATGATACACCTGTCCGGCGGGAATACCGTCCCGCAGTGTCAGCGCGCGGGTGATGCCGTCGGCGACGAAGAGTCGCACCGCCAGCGGCGCCAGTACGGGCACCGAGAAGAACGCCATGTAGGTGAGCCGCACGAACTGACTCAGCCCTTTGAGGAACTGCCGCGGACGGTACGGCCGCATGAGGCTTCCTATGATGAATCGGTTCATGTGGTCGGCACTGGGACCCGAGATCGACGTGAACGAAGCGACGTGATCGCTTGCGCCGGAACGGGAAAGGTACTCCCACATCCCCGCCGAGCCCCAGTCGTGCGCCAGCACATGTACCGCTTCGCCCGGTGCCACGGCCTCGATCACCGCGGAGAAGTCGTCGGCGTACCCGGCCATCGTGTACGACGCCACCGATTTGGGCACCGATGAGCGCCCTACCCCGCGGTTGTCGTAGCGCACGATACGAAATCGGTCGGCCACCAAACCGACGACTCCGTCCCACAGCACATGGGAATCGGGCCAGCCATGGACCAGTACCAGGGTGGGTCCGTCGGGGTTGCCTTCCACGTAGACGGCGATCTTTACTCCGTCGCTGCTGTCGACGAACTGCATCGGGCCTCCCGCGATGGTTAGCGTGACTGGCAGTAGCTCATACCGCTGGTATCGGTACTGATGACACTACCGATCACCCCTCTTCGAGCTCCTCGCGGGCAGCACGTTTGCGTTCGATCCGGCGCCGAGCGTCGTAGTCGCGCATCCGCTGCGGG
>CAZOIX010000227.1:0-6416 GCA_964579685.1 uncultured Mycobacterium sp. | reverse complement strand
CGCCAGGTCAGGGTGGTGGAGGGCAGCGCCGAACTCGATGTCGCGCTGCAACCCGTTGCCGACTTCGGGCGCCACCACATGCAGTCACTACACCGCGACTCGGCGGGATGCTGGCACGCGCAGTTCGGGGATCTGCGGATGCGGTGGCGCGGTGCGCCCGACGCAGTCGTCACGGGCGACGACGCCGCCACCCGGACGTTGCGCACCCACTTGTCGCTGCGCCCCGGCGAGAGCCACGACCTGGTCCTCGAGCTCGGCACCGCGTTACCGTCGGCGCCCATCGACACGGCCGGGGCGTGGGCCGAAACGCAGTACGCCTGGCGGCGCGAGATACCGACGTTGGGTCCGATGGCCGCGCAGCGCGACGCCGAGCACGCCTACGCGGTGATGCGGGGGATGACCACAGCCGGCGGCGGGATGGTCGCGGCCTCGACGATGAGCCTCCCGGAGCGCTTCGACGAAGGGGCCAACTACGACTACCGCTACGTGTGGATCCGCGACCAGTGTTTCGCCGGGCTCGCCGTCGCGGCCGACGGCCCTCACCCGCTGCTTACCGGCGCCGTCGACTTCGTCTCGGCACGCCTGCTGGACGACGGGGCCGAGCTCATGCCCGCCTACACCACGGCCGGTGAGGCCGTGCCCGAGCAACACCGGTTGCACCTGGGCGGCTATCCCGGTGGCAGCGACATTGTGGGAAACCATGTGCGCCAGCAATTCCAGCTCGATGTCTTCGGAGAGGCGCTGCTGCTTTTCGCCGCCGCCGACGGTCATGGCGCACTGCGCGACGAACACCGTCGCGCGGCCACCATCGCGATTGAGGCCATCGAAAAGAACTGGCGCCGCGACGATGCGGGGATCTGGGAACTGGGTGAGCGCCAGTGGACGCATTCGCGGCTGATCTGCGCTGCGGGACTGCGGGCGATCGCGAACGGCCGACACCACGGCGAGGGTGCGCGGCTCAGTGCGCTGGCAGACAGCCTCGTCGGCGAGGTGTCGCAGACATCGCTGCACCCGACGGGGCGGTGGCAGCGCGCGGCCGATGACGACCGGCTCGACGCCGCGCTGGCGCTACCCGCACTGCGGGGCGCGCTACCACCGGACGATCCGCGATCGGTCGCGACGTACCGTGCGATCCGCGACGGGCTGGGCAGCGACTACTACGTCTACCGATTCCCGCCTCAGGCCGCGGCGGCCGCCACCGACAGCGCATTTCTGCTGTGCGGGTTCGTGATGGCGATGGCCGCCGCCCAGCAGGGCGAGATGCTAGCGGCTGCACGCTATTTCGAGCGCAACCGGTCCTCGTGCGGAACTCCGGGGTTGTTCTCCGAAGAGTACGACATCCAGCAGCGTCAGATGCGTGGCAACGTGCCGCAGGCCTTCGTTCACGCCGTCATGTTCGAAGCGTCGAGCATGCTCGCACAACTCATCTGAAGGGAGCTTGAAATGCCAGGCCAAATGTCAACGCCCGAAACGATAGTCGTGACAGGTGCCAGCGGGGGCGTCGGGCGGGCGGTGGCCCGCGCGTTCGCCGCCCGGGGTGCGAAAGTGGCGCTGTTGGCGCGTGGAGAGGCCGGGTTGGCGGCGGCGGCTCGCGACGTCGAGCAGGCCGGCGGTACAGCGTTGGCGATCCGCGCCGATGTGGCCGACTATGGGCAGGTCGATGCGGCCGCCGATCGGGTGGAGCGGGAGCTGGGCGAGATCGACGTGTGGGTCAACGTCGCCTTCGCCACCGTGTTCGCCCCGTTCGAACGCATCCACGCCGAGGAGTTCCACCGCGCGACCGAGGTGAGCTATCTGGGCTTCGTGCACGGCACCATGGCGGCACTGCACCGCATGAAGCCGCGGGACCGCGGCGCGATCGTCCAGGTCGGCTCGGCGCTCGGGCAACGCTCGGTGCCACTTCAATCGGCGTACTGCGGAGCCAAGCACGCGATCAACGGGTTCACCGAGTCTCTGCGTACCGAACTTCTGCACGACGGCAGCAAGGTTGCGGTTACTGTCGTGCAGATGCCCGCGCTCAACACGCCGCAGTTCTCCTGGGTGTTGTCACGGCTGCCGAAACACCCTCAGCCGGTGCCGCCGATCTACCAGCCAGAGGTGGCCGCCCGTGCGGTCCTCTTCGCGGCGGACCATCCCCGCCACAAGCAGTACTGGGTCGGCGCCAGCACGGTCGCGACGCTGCTGGGCCAGCGGCTGATGCCGGCCGTGCTGGACCGCTACCTCGCCCGCACCGGCTATGCATCTCAGCAGACCGACCAGGACGCGACCGATCACCCGGTGAACCTGTGGGAACCCGCCGACGCCGCCACCGACTTCGGGGCGCACGGCGCCTTCGACGACCGGTCGCACTCCGTGAGCCCTGCGTCGGCCCTGCGGCGAGGCGCCAAGCCGCTGGCGGCTGCGGCCGCGGTGGCCGCGGGTGTCGCGCTGAGCCGGGGCCGTCGCGGATGATCGCTCCATGACACTCCGTCCGCCGGTGCTCGACAAGCCGTGGCGCCGGTCCGGTGTCGTGCGTTACCTCGTGTCCCGGCTGCGCGGGATCGTGCGCCCACCGATCACCGTCACCCCGGCGCCGGCGGACATCGCCGTTGATCGCGACGTCAGCGTGCGGATGCGGGACGGAACCCTCCTGCGGGCCAACGTGTATCGGCCCGCGGGCAGCGACGCGCGCCGTCCGGTCATCGTGTCGATTCATCCGTACGGGAAGGACAACCTGCCGAAGCGGCGCGGGCGACGGTGGAGCTACTCGTTCCAATACCGCATCCTGCGCCAACCCGACCACATCCAGTTCTCGGAGTTGACCGGTTGGGAGGCACCCGACCCCGCGTGGTGGGTGGCGCAGGGCTTCGTCGTCATCAACGCCGACCTCCGCGGGTGCGGGCGCTCCGACGGCACGGCCCAGCTGCTGTCACATCAGGAAGGCCGCGACAGTGCCGATCTCGTCGAGTGGGCGGGCGCGCAGCCGTTCAGCGATGGTCGCGTGGTCATGCTCGGAGTGTCCTATCTGGCCATCAGCCAGTACGGGGCCGCGGCCCAGCGTCCCGCCGCGCTGCGCGCCATCGTGCCGTGGGAGGGCTTCACCGATGCCTACCGTGATTTCGTCGCGCCCGGCGGTGTGCCGGAACGCGGCTTCCTCCGGGTGTGGGGGACCGTATTGCGCCGCAGCATCCGGCAGGCCTACGACCTGACCGCGATGCAACGGGCGCACCCGCTGCGGGATACGTTCTGGGCGTCGGTGACACCCGACCTGGCGAACATCGACGTGCCGATGCTGGTCTGCGGCAGCTTCTCCGACCAGGCCCTGCACAGCCGCGGGTCGATGAGGGCGTTCACCTCGGTGGGGTCTCGGCACGCGCGGCTCTACACGCATCGCGGGGGAAAGTGGTCGGTGTTCTATTCACCGCAGGCACGAGCCGAACAGTTGGCCTTCATCCGCGGCGTGCTCGATGACGCCGCGCTGCCGGTGCGATCGGTGCGACTGGAAGTGCGGGAAGACCGGACCACCATCGCATCGGTGCGCGAGGAGACGGCGTGGCCGCCCGCGGATGTGCGGTGGCGGCGCCTTCATCTGTGCGGGCCCGGGGTGCTCGACGACCGGCCGCCCACCGAATCGGGCAGCATCACCTTCGAAACGAGGTCGCACGCCGCCGCCTTCACCTGGTCGATTCCGGAAGATGTCGAGTTGACAGGGCCGATGGCCGCCCGGCTGTGGCTCGAGCTGCACGGCTGCGGAGACGCCAATCTGTTTGTCGGAGTGGAGAAATGGCGGCACGGTCGCTATGTCCCCTTCGAAGGCTCGTTTGGCTACGGCCGGGACCGCGTCGCCACCGGCTGGTCACGCGTCGCGCTGCGACACCTGGATCCGGTGTCGTCCGCGCCGGCCGAGCCCGTACCGACGTGCGCCGACGAGCAACCTCTGCGGCCCGGGGAGGTGGTCGAGGTCAACGTCGCGCTCGGCCCGTCCTCGACCCTGTTCCGCGCCGGTGAACAGCTGCGACTCGTGGTCGCCGGACGCTGGCTGGCGCCGCGCAACCCGCTGTTCGGCTCGTTGCCGTCGACGTATAAATCGTCGCCGCGCGGACGCATCACCCTGCACTGGGGAGCCGACCGCGATGCGCATCTGCTGATTCCCGAACTTCCGGTCCCGCCCCCGCGCTTGCCTCGGGCTGGGCGCGGGTAGCCCTACATCGGAAGGGATTGAGTATGTCGACAAGTGTCACCCACAAATTGATCGAATCCCATCTCGAGTCGGGAACGCTGACACCTGGCGAGGAGATCGCCATCCGCATCGACCAGACGTTGACGCAGGATGCGACAGGCACACTGGTGATGCAGGAGCTGGAGGCGCTCGGTCTAGATCAGGCGCGCACAGAGGTGAGTGTTCAGTACGTCGATCACAACCTGCTCCAGACCGACGAGAAGAACGCCGAGGACCACGAGTACCTGCGCACCGCCTCGCAACGGTTCGGGTTGTGGTTCTCCAAACCTGGCAACGGGGTGTCCCATCCGACGCACATGCAGCGCTTCGGGATTCCCGGCAAGTCGATGGTCGGATCGGATTCGCATACCCCCGCGGCCGGCTCGCTGGGCATGCTGGCCATCGGCGTCGGCGGCCTCGAGGTGGCGGTGGCGATTGCCGGTAGACCACTGCATCTGCGCATGCCCGAGGTGTGGGGCGTACGGCTCGAAGGTGCGCTGCCCGAGTGGTGTTCGGCGAAGGACGTGATCCTCGAGATGCTGCGCCGCCACGACGTCAAGGGCGGGGTGAACCGGATCATCGAGTATTACGGCCCGGGACTGAGCGGCTTGACCGCGATGGACCGCCATGTCATCGCGAACATGGGCGCCGAATTGGGCGCCACCACCACGGTATTTCCCAGCGACGACGCGGTGCGCGACTTCCTGCGCGCCGAGGGCCGCGAGGACGACTGGACCGAGATCGTCGCCGCCTACGACGCCGACTATGACATCGACGAAACCATCGACCTGTCTCAGATCGAGCCGTTGATCGCCAAGCCGTCGTCACCCGGAAACGTGGTGGGTGTCGCCGACGTCGCAGGTGAACCGATCGCGCAGGTGGTCATCGGATCCAGTGCGAACCCAGGGCTGCGCGATTTCGCGATCGCCGCCGCGATGGTCGAGGGCCGGCAGACGTCACCCGACGTGAGCTTTGACGTCAACCCGACGTCGCGTGAGATCCTCACCGACCTGACAGCTTCGGGTGCGACGACGTCTCTGGTGATGGGCGGGGCGCGCATTCACCAAGCGGGCTGCATGGGATGCATCGGAATGGGGCAGGCTCCCGCGACCGGACACAATTCGCTTCGTACGATGCCGCGCAACTTCCCCGGACGGTCGGGCACCAAGGAGGACAGGGTCTGGCTGTGCTCGCCGGAGACGGCGGCGGCGTCCGCGCTGACCGGTGTGATCACCGATCCCCGCGAGTGGGCGCAGCGCGAGGGCGTGCGTTATCCGGCGCTCGATCTCCCTCAGCAACACAGCGTCAACACGGCGATGCTGGTTCCACCGCTGGACCGGGACGAGGCGCGGAAGATCACCCCGGTGAAGGGCCCGAACATCTCCGGGCTGCCCGACCCCGAACCATTACTCGACGAGTTCGAGGCGCCGGTGTTGTTGAAAGTCGGCGACAACATCTCCACCGATGAGATCTCACCCGCGGGCGCCCGCGCCCTGCCCTATCGATCGAACATTCCCAAGCTCGCCCAGTTCAGTTTCACCCAGGTCGACGAGTCGTATCCGGAGCGCGCGCTGCAGGCGGAAAAGACCGGACACATTGTCGTCGGCGGAGAGAACTACGGCCAGGGCTCCTCGCGGGAGCACGCGGCGATCGCCCTGCGCCACCTTGGCCTGCGCGTGGTCATTGCGAAGTCGTTCGCCCGAATCCACTGGCAGAACCTCGCGAACTTCGGGGTGCTTGCGCTGGAATTCATCGATCCGGATGACTATGCCGACATCGACGCCGACGACACACTCGCCCTCACCGGACTGCACGCGGCGCTCGACGGCACGGATCCGATCATCATCGAGAACGTGACCAAGAAGGCGTCGCTGAAAGTACGCCATCGACTGTCTCCGCGGCAGGTCGCTTACGTGCTGGCCGGCGGATTGATCCCGCAGTTACGACGCTGAATCAGCTGAAGCGGATGTTCATGGTCGCCATGCCGAAGATCTTCTGGCCCCCGGACTTGGCGGCGACGATGACGACGCCACTGCGGGTCTCGGGGTCCAGCGACTTGATCCGGCCGCTGAACTCGATGTCGGCGCCCTCGGCGGCCGACACGATCGCCGGGGCCGACAGCCGCACCGTGTAGCGGGTGACCGCACCCGGGTCGCCCGACCATTCCGAGTGGAATCCGGCACCCAAACCCATGGTGAGCATCCCGTGGGCGATCACG
>CAZOIX010000226.1:2721-6427 GCA_964579685.1 uncultured Mycobacterium sp. | reverse complement strand
CCGTCGCGTGGGGCCTGGCGGGGGTGTTGGGCTCTCTCGCCGGCGCATTGCTGGCGGGGTACCCGAACTCGCCCAACCTCAGCCTGGCCGACGCCGCCTTCCGCGCCTTCCCGGCGGTGATCCTCGGCGGACTCGCCACCGCTCAGGGCGCCGTCGTGGGCGGAGTGCTGATCGGGATCCTCGAGGCACTGACCGCCGGCTACTCCCCGGACTGGGCCGGGACCAACGCGCACGCCGTGGTCCCGTACATCGTGATGATGCTGATCCTCCTGGTCCGTCCTGACGGGCTGATCGGCAAGGGGAAGGTGGTTCGCGCATGAACGGGACCAGCGGTCTGAACCTCCGAACGGTCGCACGTCTCGCCGTGCTCGTCGTCGGAGTGTCCCTGCCCTTCTGGGTGGACTCGTCGTGGGTGACCACGGCTGTCTTCGTGCTGGTCGCCGCCATCGGCGTCACCGGCCTGAACGTCCTGACGGGCTTCGCCGGTCAGGTCTCGCTGGGCCATGCGTTCTTCATGGCCTGCGGCGCCTACAGCTACGTCCACTTGGCCGAGGCCTTGTCGGAGCCGGCGGTGGCCGTGGTGGCAGCGGCTCTCATCGCTGCTGCCGCCGGCGCGATCACGGGCCCGATCGCCCTGAGGGTGAAGGGGCTGTACCTGGCCGTGGTGACGCTCGGACTGTGCTTCATCGGTCAGCACGTCCTGTTCAACGTCGAGAGTCTCTCCGGTGGTCCCGCGGGTCGTGACTTCCCGGGCCTGAGTGTGGGCGACTTCTCGTTGACCTTGCACACGTTGAACCTCGGACCCTTCGTCATCGACCCGAACGCCCTGCACTACTACCTGTACGCACTCGTGCTCGTCGCGGCGACCTGGTTCTGCAGGAACCTGTCGGGCTCTCGCAGTGGTCGGTCGATGTTCGCGATCAGGGAACGTCCCGACGTCGCGGAGTCCATCGGCGTGCAGCTGGCGCGCACGAAGGTGGCGGCCTTCACGATCTCGGCCTTCTTCGGCGGCCTCGGCGGGGCGCTGTTCGTGGCCTACGTCGGCTACGCGCAGCCCGGGCAGTGGGATCTGCACCTGTCCGTGCAGTACGTCGCGGCACTCATCGTCGGGGGCATGGGCTCGACCGCTGGACCGCTCTTGGGAGCGGCAGTGGTCTTCGGGCTGCCGACCCTCCTGACGCGAGTCGCCGAGGCGGTGGGCGCGGAGGCGCCCACCGCCGCGATGACCAGCGCCCTGTACGGCGCGCTCATCGTGCTCTTCCTGATGTTCGAGCCTCGGGGGGCAGTGGGAGTTGGACAGCGAGTCCTCGGCCTCGGCCAACGCATCGCCCCTCGACCCGGTCGACCGCCGAAGGCGGGCGAGTCGACCCGGCACCAACCCCCGGCAACACCGATCAGTGAGGAAGCCAGATGAAGAAGATGTGCGGAGTGATCGCTGCGATCACGATGGTGGCAACGAGCGCCGCCTGCTCGACAGGAGAAGCCACGAAAGACGCAGGTGGCCCAGGCGTGGACGTCGAGAACAAGACGATCACCGTCTCGGCGCTGGCGATCAAGAGCGGTCCTGCTGCGGCCCTCGGCAACCCGATCAACGCGGGCTCGCGAGCGTACTGGGACGCGGTCAACGCCGCGGGCGGGATCGACGGCTGGAAGATCAAGTATGTCGAGAAGGACAGCGGATACCAGCCTCAGCGCCACGTGCAGTTGTACAACGAGGTCAAGGCAGACAGTGCCGTGATCATCTCCCACGGCAGCCCGACCACCAAGGCGATTCAGAAACTCGCGGACCGGGACAAGGTGATGGTGGCGCCGGCGTCGCCGGACACCGCGTGGGGCTCGGACCTCACCATGCTGCCGGTCGGCACCCCGTACGCGTTCGACGTCGCCAACGTCCTGGACTACCTCTCCGAGTCGGGCGCCAAGTCCCCACGCATCGGTGTCATCTACCAGAACGACGAGTTGGGCGCCGACGGCATGCGCGGCTTCGAGGCGGCCGTGAAGGAATACGACCTCAGTGTCGCGGCGCGCACCACGTACAAGCCGGGTGACACCGACTTCACCGCGCAGGTGCAGGAGCTGAAGTCGAAGAAGGCCGACACCGTCCTCATCATCGGCGTGCCGAGCGCGACCGGTCCGATCGTCGGCACGGCCGCCAGCCTGGGCTTCAGCCCGCAGTGGGCGCTCGTCAGCGCGGCCTATGTCGAGCAGTTGATGACCAAGGATGGCAAGAAGGACAGCCAGCCCACGCCCGTGGCCGCAGCGCTGCAGGGCGCGATCATGACCAGCCTCGTCGCTCCTTGGGGCGACCCCGACGTCCCCGGGATGGAGAAGATGCTGGAGGACGTCGATGCCTACGCGACCGGCCAGACGCCGATGCTGTACTTCACCTACGGGTACACGGTGGCCAAGGTGGTGGAGGCGGCGCTGCGCGAGGCGATCGACAAGGGCGACTTCAGCCGTGAGGGAATGCTCAAGGCCCGCCAGGCCCTGGGAGAGGTCGATCTTGAAGGACTCATGCCGAACCCGACCTACAGCGGATCCACGGCGCCGCCGTCGCGCTCGAGCCTGATCCAGCGCATCGACGCCAAGGCGGACGGCTTCGTCACGACGCTCGAGGCGGGCCACATCGGCGCTGCGGCGAAGTCCCTGGAGCTGGAGTAGTCGCTCCCCGCGGGGTTCCCGGTGCCACCTCCCCTGCACCGGGGACCCCGCGGCGTGCCCCGTCCCGCCGACCATGAACGTCCCACGCACTGGAGCTGACATGACGATCAACATCATCGCGACCTTTCAGGTGGATCCCCGCAACCTCGAGCCATTCGAAGTGGTCATGGCGCGTGTGCGTCCCGTGATGATGGAGGACCCGGGGTGTCTGCGCTACGACCTGCAGCGTGCGGGCAAGGACTCCAGCACCTACGTGCTGCTGGAGACGTACAGCGACCGCGAGAGCCTCCAGCGGCACACCGAGTCCGAAGCGTTTCGTGGACTCGAAGCGCAGCTGCGCGGCCTGTTGACCGCTGCTCCCGAGATTCAGGTCCTCTGCGCGGTGGGCGAGCAGGTGTGAGCATCGATCACCGTGGGTCCGGGGGAGTCATCCGTTTCCACACCGAGATCGACCCATCGCGACGGAAGCGCGCCCGCTCGGGTGAGTACACCGCGTCCTGAGTTGGGCGCCGCCGTCGGTGACGAGTCGATCGAACGGCAGCTTAAGCGAGGCGTTCGCGTCGGTTGGTTCGGCTCGCGCTTGGATGCCACTGACAGCGCCGGCCGCACGGCGTCACGCTCGGACTCGGTCAGGTCGGTGAGCAGTAACCGTCCGTCGATGGCGAGCTCAACTCGGTCACGCCGCATCTCGTTCGGTACGTAGGAAATGCGCCTTCACGCCGACCTCGCCGCGCGCCTCGACGATCCAGTCGTCCAGGAACGAATAGGAGCGCTCGAAGCTGAGGCCCTCCACCAGTGACTGCGGCACCACGAGCGAGTACGTGATGCCGTTGCCCGGCTCCATTAACATCGCACCGCCGCCGAGACGCGGCGCACGACGTCGATGCCGTGCTTCGCGGCGCCCTCGGCGTCGATCTCGTTGACGTAGCTCTGAAAGGAGCCGATCACGACGAGCGGGCTGTCCCAGTCCCAGATCCGCAGCGTCGGGACGCGCGCCCCGCTGCGGCACGGCGGTTAACGCACGGATCGGCCACTCGCCCACTGC
>CAZOIX010000226.1:0-2711 GCA_964579685.1 uncultured Mycobacterium sp. | reverse complement strand
TGCGATGTCGGGCGGCGACAGCTCACCTCGCCGCGTCGTAGGCCTCCTGCACCGCCTGAGGAATGCGTCCACGCGCCGGCACCATCAGCTCGCCGGTCAATGGGTCGCAATGACGCAGATACGGAACCCGATGACGACGCAGGATCGAACCGACCGTGCGAGGTGGGACGTCCAGCTCGGGACCGATCCAGTCCTGACCACGACGCTCTCGCCGTCGCAGATCCAGCACCGCCGCCTCGACGTCGGGGCGTGATGCAGTCGCGGGTGACAGTTGTTGTTTAGGCAGCGGCTGCTGCGTTGGTGGTGATCTTGTCCTCGTACTCGATGGGGGTCAACCCGCCGAGTGAGTCCTGGGGTCGCTGGCGGTGGTACTTGCGTTCGATCCAGACCACGATCGCGAGGCGTAGTTCCTGGCGGGTGGCCCAGCGGGGCTGGTTGAGCACGTTGGTCTGCAGCAGCGACCAGAAGCTCTCCATGGCTGCGTTGTCTCCGGCCGCGCCGACCCTGCCCATCGAGCCGACCATGGCGTGACGGTTCAACGCGTGGCCCATCTTCCGCGAGCGGAACTGGCTGCCCCGGTCGGCGTGCAGGATGCAGCCGGCGACGTCGTGCCCTTCAGCCTTGCGGCGTGCGACGGCGTTGTTGAGGGCGTCGACGGCGAGCGAGGCGGGCATCCGATTGCTGATCGAGTAGCCCACGACCCGGTGTCCGCAGGCGTCCTTGATTGCGCAGCAGTAGAGCTTGCCCTCGGCGGTCCAGTGCTCAGTGATGTCGGTGAACCAGACCCGGTTCGGGACCTCGGCGGTGAACATCCGCTGCACGTGATCGTCGAAGACCGGCGGGCCGGCCTTGGTGCCCTTGCCGCGGCGGCGGCGTTGAGCAGCCGACAAGATGCCCGACTGCGAGCACAGCGACCACGCCGTCCGGCGGCTCATCGCCCAGCCCGCCTTCTTCGCCTCGTGGCCGAGGAACCGATAGCCGAACGTCGGGTCCTCGACATGGGCATCGTGCAGGGCGTTGATGCGGTGCGCCTGGACCCATTCGGCGGTCGTGACGGGCTCCTCGAGCCAGCGGTAGTAGGGCTGACGGGCAAGCTTCAGAACCCGACACGCGACCGTGCCGGGGACCCCGTCCGCGGCCAGCTCGCCCACGAGCGGGTAGATCATTTTGACGAGCCACCCAGCTTCAGGTGCGCCTGAGACAGATAAGCCGCCGCGCGGCGCAGGACCTCGTTCTCCTGCTCCAGCAACCGGTTGCGACGCTTCAGCTCACGCAAGCTCGGCCGCCTCCTCGACACCCACGCCCGGACGCGTGCCGACGGCGACGTCAGCGGCCTTGAGCCAGTTCGTGAGCGTGGCCTCGGCGATGCCGAAGTCCTCGGCGATCTGCTTCAGCGTCGTCTTGGAATCTCGCCCACGGGCGACCGCGACAACGTCATCACGGAACTCTTGCGGATAGGGAGCAGACATAGCGACATCCTCTCCTCTGGCACCGCGCACCAGAAGTCAGTTGTCACCTGCGACTGCATCACGCCCTTGGCCGCCGCGCTGAAGAAGCGAGCCCAGAACGAGCGGTTCCAAGGAAAGGTACCGGCTCTCGGCACTTTCGCCACCATTTGGTGTGCTTCCCTTCGGCTCGAAGCCTCGACGATTCTGGGCTACGAGAAGATCATCCGCAACCACATCGTCCCGGCGCTCGGCGACATCCGGCTCGACCACCTGACCGCCACCAGAATCGGGCGGCACTACCGAGAACTGGAGTCATCGGGCCGGCGGGACAAGCGAGGATACGGCACACCGCTGTCGGCCAACACGGTCAACAAGGTCCACGTCGTACTCGGGGCGATCCTCGACGCCGCCGTGGACGAAGGATTCATCGCCATCAACCCGGCTCGGAAGAAGCGCACGGTCAACGCCCCCCGCGCCTCACAGATCCGGGCTCAGCGCCCCGAGATCCTCACCTGGACGGGTGTCGAGCTCCATGCGTTCCTGCGGTGGAATCGGGAGGTGCTCGACGACGATGTCTTCCCGCTGTGGCACACCATCGCCTACACCGGAGTTCGCCGCAGCGAGGCTCTCGCGATGCGTTGGGCGGACCTGAACTTCGTGACCGGTCGGCTCGCGATCAGGCGCGCTGCGGACGTCACGGTGCGCAATAAGGTGAAGTCGACGAAGACCGGCTCGGCGCGCGTGATCGACCTCGATGCAGAGACGCTCGCCGTGCTCAAGTCGTACAAGACCACGCGCGGAACCATCTCCCTCGACCTCGCGCGGGCCGACGCCTACGTGTTCGGCAACGACGCGGGCGAGATCCGGTCGCCCAACGAGATCAGCCGGCGTTGGAGGTACCGCGTCCGGAGAGCGCAGGACGACCTCATCGACCTGCCGGCGCTGACCCTCAAGGGCCTCCGGCACACGCACGCGACCTTGCTGCTCGAACTGGGAGAGCATCCCAAGGTCGTCCAGGAACGACTTGGACACTCGACGATCACCACGACGATGAACATCTACAGCCACGTGACCCCGACGATGCAGAAGGCCGCGGCGGATCGCTTCGCGGCCCATCTCGAAGGCTCTTAGCACTTATCTCAGCACATGAAGCAGTTGAGCGCCCCGACCCGGAAGATGTCTTCGCAGGTCAGAGGCGCTCAGCCACTGGCGGAGGATAGGGGATTCGAACCCCTGAGAGCTTTCACTCAACCCGCTTTCCAA
>CAZOIX010000225.1:5240-6429 GCA_964579685.1 uncultured Mycobacterium sp. | reverse complement strand
ACACCATGTACTGCAGCGGCATACCGAGCGGCTTCGGGTTGTCGGGGTTCTCCCAGGCCTCGGTCCAGTCGTTCTTCAGCATCCGCGCAGGCTTACCCGTGAAGGAGCGGCTGCGGACGGTGTCGCGACTGGAGGCCTTGGCGTATGCGGCGTGCTGGACCGGCGTGTGCTCGGACTCCTCGACCATCACCCACTGGGAGCCGGTCCACGCCCCCTGGGCGCCGAGTGCCAGGGCCGCCGCGATCTGCTGGCCGCTGCCGATCCCACCTGCGGCGAGCACAGGGACGGGCGCAACCTCCTTGACGACCTGCGGCCACAGCACGATCGAACCGACCTCGCCGCAGTGGCCGCCGGCTTCGCCACCCTGGGCGATGATGATGTCGACGCCGGCATCGGCGTGTTTGCGCGCCTGTGAGGGCGAGCCGCACAGCGCGGCGACCTTGCGTCCTTCGTCGTGGATGTGGGCGATCATGTCGGCGGGCGGGGTGCCGAGCGCGTTGGCGATGAGCGTGCATTTGGGGTGCCGCAGCGCGACCTCGACCTGCGGAGTCGCCGTCGCCTCCGTCCACCCGAGCAGCTGCAGTGCGTCGTCGTCGCTGTGCTCGACCGGTACACCGTGGTCCGCGAGGATCTTCTTGGCGAAGTCGATGTGCTCTTGCGGCACCAGATCGTTGAGGGTCTTCTTGAGCACCTCTGGATCCAGGTCGCCGGCGTCCATGCCCTCGTATTTGTTGGGGATGACGATGTCCACGCCGTACGGGTGGTCGCCGATGTTCTCGTCGATCCACTTCAACTCGATCTCGAGCTGCTCGGGAGTGAATCCGACCGCCCCGAGCACACCGAACCCGCCGGCCTTGCTGACGGCGACGACCACGTCGCGGCAGTGCGTGAACGCAAAGATCGGATATTCGATGCCGAGGTCGTTGCAGATGGGGGTGCGCATGACTGCTCCTTGGGGCGGCGATCACGAATTGGAACGTGTTCTAGTTTAGTACCTCCGCGCGTCGTTGTGACCCAGCGGGGTGCCACGGACTCGCGGCCGCGCCGTTTCGGCCGATCGTCAGTCGTAGCCGACGAA
Organism: uncultured Mycobacterium sp.; assembly: GCA_964579685.1. Lineage (GTDB taxonomy): Bacteria > Actinomycetota > Actinomycetes > Mycobacteriales > Mycobacteriaceae > Mycobacterium. The sequence continues at coordinate 5,351 of CAZOIX010000225.1, read as the reverse complement.
CCGGCGCAGGGAGGGGCGTCTGCGGCCGGCCGAACCGACAACCCGAAGCACCGGCCAGCCGTGTTCGTCGGCCAGCGCGGCGAGTTTCGGGCGCGGGTTCACCGGCCGGGG
>CAZOIX010000225.1:0-5230 GCA_964579685.1 uncultured Mycobacterium sp. | reverse complement strand
TGCCGACCTTGACCATCAGCGCGGCGTCCTCGTCGCCGTCGGCATAGAAGTAACTGCGTTGTAGGTCAACCTCATTGGTGTCGCAGAAGTTCGTCACTGCGGTGGCCTTGTTCCGCCCCCATACGACCGGTTTCGCGATGTGACCGGTGAGGCGTCCGGCGCCGTCGAGCGCGAAGTGGTTGCACAGCACGTGATCGATCTCGAGGTAGCGGGCCACCGGGTTGGCATGGATGGTCACCGCGGAGGTGGTCAGCACGACCGTGTGGCCGCGCTCCTGGTGTGCCCTGACGATCTCGCGCATCTCGGGAAAGACGCGGTTGACCAGACTCTCGACGAATATTCGTTCGCAGACGTCGTCGAGGTCGGTGAGCAGCTCGCCGCGTAGATAACCCGCCGCCCTCGTCAGGAGGTGCTCGAACCGCATCCGCCGCAGCCGGTACCGCATCGCCGCTTCGAAGACTCCGAGGATCTCACCGATGCCGGCTTGCCTGCGTTTGAACCGGTCGCTGGCATGGGCCGCGGCGGTGAACCCGTCCACCAGGGTGCCATCGAGATCGAAGAAGGCACCGACGCCCGGCCCCGGTTCGCTTGCGGCGATCTCCGCAGTGGGGTCGTCGGCCACGGGCTGCGCGGTCATCGCGCTCCAGCCTACGTCGCTGCGTAAAGACCCTTCCCGGTCACCAACGGCATATCCAGCGTCGTCCGGATGCCCGCAGGTGCGGCCACGACCTCGGGGATCGAGTTCACGATGCGCCCCGCGGCGGCCAGGATCGCCGCGTAAGGCGCACCGCCGTTGCGGCTCATCGGCACGATGTCGCAGAAATACGACGGTTCGCCGGTGATCTCGACACGATACGAACCGCCCGGATGGGCGGGCTGCGCCCAGTCGGGGCGAAGATCGTCGCGCAGTCGGGTTACGTGCTCGACGACGATCACCGGCTTGTCGCCGACCATGCCCTCGATCAGGAAGCGGACCGCCGCGACCGTGCCCTTCTTGATGGTGCCGACCGCGACGTCGAGGTCTTCGGGGGCGGGCTCCTGCTCGACGGAGTCGCGGATCTGATCGACGTCGATGCCCAGCCCTGCTGCCAGCTGCCGGATGGCCGTGCCCCATGCGATGGACAGCACGCCCGGTTGATACAGGATCGGCAGATCGCCGATCTCATTACCGAAGCCCATCACATCGAACATCACCGTCTCGCCGTCGTAGGTGGAGTAGTCGGCGATCTCCATGGTGCGGATCTGCTCGATGCTCTGGCAGGTTCCGGCCAGCGCGAACGGCATCAGGTCGGTGCAGAAGCCTGGGTCGACGCCGGTGAAGAAGACCGTTGAATCACCCTCGCGCGCAGCGTCTTCGACCTTGCCGATGGCCTTGTCCGGAAGTAGCCCCCACGGGTACTGGAGCGCGCCGACGCTGGAGCCGACGACATTGATGCCCGCCGACAGGAGCGTGCGTACCTCGGCCAGCGCCTCGCGCGGACGGGTGTCGCCCATCGCGGTGTAGACAATGCAGTCGGGTTTGGCGGCGATGATCGCGTCGAGATCATTGGTCGCGAGGATTCCGGTCGTCACGTCGTCCAGGCCCGCCAACTCTGCGGCGTCGCGGCCGACCTTGGTGTCCGTCGACACCCACACACCGGTGAGCTCGAAGCGTGCATCGCTGATCAGTTGACGCAACGCCAAGCTGCCGCAGTTGCCGGTCCCCATGAGCGCGACGCGAATAGCCATGGCGAGCAGTATGCGTGGTGCCTATCGAAATTGGAACAGGTTCTAGTTCGTAAGGGTCGTGCGGTAACCTGACGCCCCATGGGACGCGTGGACGGAAAAGTGGCACTGATCAGTGGCGGAGCTCGGGGAATGGGAGCCGCTCACGCCAGGGCGCTCGTCGCCGAGGGTGGAAAGGTGGTCATCGGGGACATCCTCGACGACGAGGGTAAGGCGCTGGCCGACGAACTCGGCGAATCCGCGCGTTACGTCCACCTCGACGTCACCGATCCCGAGCAGTGGGAGGCAGCGGTCAAGGTCGCCGTGGATACGTTCGGCAAGCTGACAGCGCTCGTGAACAACGCCGCGATCGTCGCGCTCGGCCAGATCGGCAAGTTCGACATGACCAAGTGGCAGCAGGTCATCGACGTCAATCTGACCGGCACCTTTCTCGGCATGCAGGCCGTCGTCGAGGAGATGAAGAAGGCGGGCGGCGGCTCGATCATCAACGTGTCATCCATCGAGGGACTGCGCGGTGCGCCGATGGTGCACCCCTACGTCGCGTCGAAGTGGGCGGTGCGCGGGCTGGCCAAGTCGGCCGCGATTGAACTGGGCCCCAAGAACATCCGCGTCAACTCGATCCATCCGGGATTCATCCGTACGCCGATGACCAAGCACTTCCCCGACGACATGGTCACCGCGCCGCTGCGCCGGCCCGGTCAGTCCGAGGAGGTGGCGCCGTTCGTGGTGTTCCTCGTCAGCGACGAGTCGTCGTTCGCGACGGGCGCCGAGTTCATCATGGACGGTGGGCTCGTGACCGACGTTCCGCACAAGCAGCTGCCGATCGGCTAGTCAGTCGACCGCGGCGAAGTTCACCGTTGCTGTTGCACCGACCTGGTCGTCGTTGGCCCGGTAGATGTCCACCTGGACGACGACGGACCGCTTACCCGTGCGCAGGATTCGCGCGACGGCGCGGGCGGGTCCGACCTTTATCGGTCGCAGATAGCGGATGAACAGGTCGGTGGTGGCGATGGCGTGCCCGAACGGAGTGACCCGAGCCGCCAGCTGACCGGCGGTCACATCGGCCATCGTCGCGATCAAGCCGCCCTGGAGACCGCCCGCGGTGTTGATCGTCCGCTCGTCGACAGCCATCTCCATCGTCACGCTGTCGTCCGTCGAGGTGACCTCGGCGAGGCCGAGCTGATCGAAGAGCTCCCGCAGCGATCTCGGCGCAGTCATGGAGAACGACATTACCGACGTTCATGGGCGACGTCCGGGGTGCGTAGTGTCGTAGGACGTGAGTGCGCGCGCGGGCATCGTGGTGACGGGAACCGAAGTCCTCACCGGACGAGTGGCCGACCGCAACGGTCCGTGGCTCGCCGACCGGCTACTCGAGCTGGGTGTCGAGCTGGCTCACATCACCATCTGCGGCGATCGGCCCGACGACATCGAGGCGCAGCTGCGGTTCCTCGCCTCCGAGGGGGTCGATCTCATCGTCACCAGCGGCGGCCTCGGCCCGACTGCGGATGACATGACCGTGGCGACGGTGGCGCGATTCTGCGGCCGGGAGTTGGTGTTGGACAACGATCTCGAGGCCAAGATCGCCGACATCGTGCAACGGCTGATGGCCCGCTTTCCCAACGTCGATCTGGAAGCGGTGCGCGCGGCGAACCGCAAGCAGGCCCTCATCCCCGATGGCGCTCAGGTCATCGACCCGGTCGGTACGGCGCCGGGAGTCGTCGTACCCGGAAAGCCGACGGTCGTCGTCCTGCCCGGTCCGCCACGTGAGCTGCAGCCGATGTGGCCGTTGGCGTTACAGACACCCGCGGTGCGGGAGGCGACGGCGGGCCGGACGACCTACCAGCAGGAGATGGTGCGGATGTTCGGGCTACCCGAGTCTGGGCTTGCCGACACGCTGCGCGACGCCGAACAGAGGGTCGACGGCTTCACACGCCTCGAGATCACCACCTGCCTGCGGCGCGGTGAGATCGAAATGGTCACTCGGTACGAACCCGACGACGCCGCCGTCTACGCGGACCTGATGACCCTGCTCCGCGAGCGTCATGGCGGTGAGATCTTCTCCGAAGACGGTTCCACCGTCGACGATCACATCGCGGCGTTGCTCGCGGGGCGGTGGATCGCCACCGCGGAATCGTGTACCGCGGGCATGGTGGCCGCCCGGCTGACCGACCTTCCCGGCTCGTCGGCGTACGTCGCAGGGGGAGTCGTGTCGTACTCGAACGACGCCAAGTCCGAGCTTCTCGGCGTCGACCCGGCGCTCATCGCCGAGCACGGGGCGGTGTCCGAACCCGTCGCCGTCGCGATGGCCGACGGCGCGCTGAGCCGGTTCTCCGCCGATACGGCCGTGGCGATCACCGGAATCGCCGGGCCGGGTGGCGGCACCGCGGAGAAGCCGGTCGGCACGGTCTGCTTCTGCGTGAAGCTCGGTGACGGCACCACCGATGTCCGCACCATGCGGTTGCCGGGCGATCGGTCAGACGTCCGAGAAAGATCGACGACCGTGGCGATGCACCTTCTGCGCCGCACCCTGCGGTCGGCAGCCTCGCCGGGCGCATGACGTACGCTGCTCGACAGGAGGAATACCGAATGACTGCAGTTGACCTGCGTAAACAGATTTCCGATCGGGCCGTGGCGGCTGGCTGGCAGTGCCGAGGCGAAGAGCGAACCGACTATTACTCCCGCAGCCCGGTCCGCATCCACGTGATCTGGCAGGGCAACGACACGATCAGCGGCGGTGCGTTGTACCAGGACGATCTGCTCATGACGTATACCAGGGATCTCGCCATCGTCGAGGGCTGGCTGAAGCGCTGATCAGCTGAGCGCGGATCGGGCGGCGGCGAGGTTGTCCGACGCCAGCACCAGGCGGGTGTTGGTGGCCAGATAGGCGGTCGTCAGGTTGATCTGCGCGGCGCCCAGCCTGCGGGCGACGTCGCCGAGCACACCCGGACGGTCGTCGATGGTCAACACGATCACCTCTTGTTCGGAGGCGATCTCGATTCCCGCGTCGTGCAGCGCTTCGAACGCCGGGGTCGCGTCCTGAACGAGGATGTGTATCACCGCCTGTCCGCCACCCGAGGTGACCGCACACAGACCGTCGATGTTGGCTCCGGCCTTGCCGAGCACGTCGCCGACCCGGGCCAGTTCGCCGGGCTCGTCATCGAGATAGAGCGTCAGGTCGGTCGCCATCGCAACGCTCCTTTCCTGCCTTCCCACCGTATCCGCCGGCGGGACGGCAGAGAATACAGCGGGCGTCTAGACGCGGACGCCGCCGTACTCGTCCCACACCTTGATCATCGTGTGCAGAATCTCCTCGGCGCGGCCCAGTCCGGCGAGATGGCTTTCGCCGGGCATCGGATAGAGCTCGGCGTCCTGCAGTCGCGCGACCACGTGCTGCCCATGGGCATACGGCACGATGTGGTCGGCGTCGCCGTGCCACCACCGCACGGGCACCTTGATGTCGCTCAGCGCAAAACCCCAGTCCCTGGCGAAGACGACGACATCGGAG
>CAZOIX010000224.1:0-6463 GCA_964579685.1 uncultured Mycobacterium sp. | reverse complement strand
GCGCCACGTGTGTTGCGGCGATGTGATCCACACGCCGTCCTGGGTCGCCGACGGTTACGTGGGTGAGGTCGGCAGGACGTGGCCGGTCGGTGACGTTCCCGGCGCGGATGGGCTCTTCGGTCGGTCGAATGAGCTGTGGGCGCGGCTGATCGACGCATGCCGACCCGGCGCACCGGCCGGCGATCTGCTCGCGGCATACGACGCCGCGGGTGAGGCCCTGCCGCCGATTCCCGTCGCACACGGTCTCGGTCTCGGCTTCGATCCGCCGGTGATCTCGCCCGACCTGCCGCAGACCTCGGCCGGCGAACGCCTGGACCCCGGCACCGTCCTGGCCGTCACGGCCTACGTGTGGCAAGAAGGTGTCGGTGCGGTGTTCCGCCGCGATGCCGTGCTCATCACCGAAACCGGGCCAGAAGTGCTCACCGCGAGTCCGTTGCCGGCGCAGGCTGCCGCCGGAATCGTCTGAAGGAGAACCAATGTCCGACAATGGAAGTCGACCCTCTCCCGAAGAACTGATTCTCTATGAGAAGGATCCGAAGACCAAGATCGCGACGATCACCTTCAACCGCCCCGAGTATCTGAACGCGCCGACGTCGATGGCACGGCTGCGCTACGCCGATCTGCTGCGCGCCGCCACCGTGGACAACGACGTCAAGGTCGTGGTGATCCGCGGCGTCGGTGACAACCTCGGCAGCGGCGCCGACCTTCCGGAGTTCATGGAGGGCTACGACAACACCGACCTGCGGCTGGCAGAGCTTCGCCTGGAGGACGACGGTGTCGGCGAGGTCAAGTATCCGCCGTCGGGAACATTCCGCAGCGGCGCGACGATCAGCGCCTGGTATGCCAACGTGCAGGCAGGCAACAGGCCGCTACAGGAGCTCAAGAAGATCAGCATCGTCGAGGCCAAGGGCTACTGCTACGGGTGGCACTTCTACCAGTGTGCCGACGCGGATCTCGTGATCTCCTCCGACGACGCCCTGTTCGGCCATCCCTCGTTCCGTTACTACGGCTGGGGGCCGCGGATGTGGACCTGGGTGCAGATGATGGGTCTGCGCAAGTTTCAGGAGATGGTCTTCACCGGACGGCCGTTCACCGCTGCGGAGATGTACGACTGCAACTTCCTCAACAAGGTGGTGGCGCGGGATCAGCTCGAGGCGGAGGTCGACAAGTACGCCCGGGCCTGCGCACGGAACCGGCCTGTGGACACCGTCTTCCAGCAGAAGATCTTCTTCGAGGTCTACAAGCAGCACCAGGGTGAGTACATGGGCAGCCTGCTGTCCGCGTTCTTCGAGTCCATGGGAAGCGGTGTCGCCAACGACGATACGGACGACCTGGACATGATGGAGGCCATCGACAGTGGGCTGGCCGGCGCGGTCAATGACAACGACAGCAAGTTCCCACCGGACTTCCGGCTGAGCAAGTCGAACCGCAAGAAGGATGAGTAGCAGCCTGTGTCGCCGCTCAACGGCTACACCGTCGTCGACCTGTCCGTCGGAATTGCGGGTGCCTACTGCACGAAGATCCTCGCCGATGGCGGTGCCACGGTCATCAAAGTCGAACCACCAGAAGGTGACCCGCTGCGCCGATGGTCGGCCTCGGGCGCTGAGATCGATACGGGCGACGACGGTGCGTTGTTCAGCTTCCTGTGCTGCTCGAAGCACAGTGTGGTCGCCGAGGGCGATTCCGGCATCGACTACGTCAACGCGTTGCTTGACCGCGCCGATGCGGTCGTGTGGTCGCGAGGGTCGGCCATCGCCGAACACGTGGTGTTCACCCCCGCGGCGCTGCGTTCGGCACACCCGCACCTGACCGTCACAGCGATCACCCCGTTCGGGCTGGACGGTCCGTGGTGCGACCGCCCCGCAACGGAGTTCACGCTGCAGGCGTGGTCCGGGGGCATCGTCGGTCTCGGCCGTGGCTCGGCCGACCGCGCACCCGTGTACGTCGGTGGGCAGGTCGGCGAGTACCTTGCCGGCGCATACGCGAGCGCCGCGACGCTGGCTTCGCGGATGCGAGGCGGTGCGGAACTGGTCGACGTGTCGATGCTGGAGACCCAGATCCTCGGTCTCACCTACTATCCGGTGGCCTATTACGAGATGTTGGGCAGGCCGTGGCGCGATGCCAGGCGGCTGACGGTGCCGGGAATCGCGCGCGCCAAGGACGGCCTGATCGACATCGGGTGTGGCACCGCGCAACAGTGGTTCGACCTGTGCGCGATGACCGGACACCAAGAGTGGATCGACGAGGAGTCGCCGCTGTCCATCACGGAGCAGGCCAACGAGAAGGCCGACGAGCTCTACGCGTGGGTTGAGAGCCAGACCGTTGACGAGATCCGGGACCTTGCCACCGCGTTCCGGATTCCGAACGCTCCCGTGGCCAACGGTGCCAACATCATCGGGCTCGACCACTTCCAGGAGCGCGGTTCGTTCGTCGTCAATCCGCGGGACGGATTCGACCAGCCCGGCCATCCCTACCGGACAACGCCTGCGGTACTCCGCGCCCCCGAACCCGCACCGCGCTTGGGCGAACACACCGAGCTCTATCGCCAGCACGGACAGCCGGGCCGCGGTACGGCGCCGTCTTCGACCGATACGGCCGTTTCGACGGGTTTGCCGTTCACGGGGTTGCGCGTGCTGGATATGACGACGTTCTGGGCGGGGCCGTCGTGCACGCATATCCTCGCGATGCTCGGTGCCGAGGTGATCCACGTGGAGTCCACGCGGCGCCCGGACGGCACTCGGCTGATCGCGGGAATACCCGTCACCGAACAGCTGTGGTGGGAGAAGTCGCCGATCTTCTCCGGACTCAACACAAACAAGAAGGGCCTGACGCTCGATCTGCAAAGTGCCGCCGGGCGCGAGCTGCTCAATCGCCTCATCGCCACCTGCGACGTGATCGTCGAGAACTTCACTCCGCGTGTCGTGGACCAGATAGGCCTGGACTTCGCTGCCGTACAGGCGATCAGATCCGATATCGTCATGGTGCGGATGCCCGGCTTCGGCCTGGACGGACCCTGGCGCGACAACCCGGCCTTCGCCTATGTGATCGAGGCCGCGTCCGGAATCAGTTGGCTCACCGGCTATCCCGATCGCAACCCGTACGAGCCCTACTCGGTCGGCGATCCGAACGCCGGCATCCACGCGCTCAACGCCCTGTTGATCGCCCTGGAGCACCGGCGCCGCACCGGCCAGGGAGTGCTCGTCGAGGCCGCCATGGTCGATGCCGCGATCAACGTCGCCGCCGAGCAGGTCATCGAGTACTCCGCCTATGGTGCGCTGCTGGAACGGGACGGCAACCGCGGACCGCTCGCGGCGCCGCAGAATCTGTACCGCACCAACGAGATCGACGAGTTCGGTCGCGCCGACTGCTGGGTCGCAGTGGCGGTCACGACCGATGAGCAATGGCTGGCACTCTGCGAGGCTGTCGAGCGTACCGACTGGGCGACCGATCCCGAGTTGACTGCCGCCGCGGGCCGGCGCACCCGCCACGACGCGATCGACGAGCACCTCGCCGCATGGTGCGGCGGCCGCACCGGCGACGACATCGTGGCGGCCCTGTGGGCACACGGTGTGCCGGTGGCCAAGGTCATGCAACCGCATCGGCAGACCGAGATCCCGCAACTGGCCGCCCGCGGCTTCTTCGAGGATGTCGGGCACCCAGTCAACGCCAGAACCCCGCACAGCACCCTGCCCTTCTCGCTATCGCGAGGTCCGGAGCGGGTGCACATCGAGCCTGCTCCGATGCTCGGTCAGCACAACAGCGAACTGTTGACCGAACTCGGATTGACCACCGACGAGATCTCGGAGCTCGAGGCGCTGGGCGTCATCGGGAATGCGCCGGCGATGGGGCCGAGCAAGGCCAAGACCGGCTAGCCTCAAGCGGTGGCCATCGATCCGTCCGACATCCTGCTCACCGGCCGTGTCGCAGTGGTCACCGGCGGGGGAGCAGGAATAGGGCGGGGTATCGCCGAAGGTTTGGCGGCGTTTTCAGCCTCGGTGGCGATCTGGGAGCGCGATCCGAGTACTTGCGCATCGGCCGCCGAGCGTATCGGCGCACTGGGCCTGGAGGTCGATGTCCGCGACAGCGCCCAGGTCGACGCGGCGCTCGAGCGCACCGTCGACGAGCTCGGCGAGGTGTCGATTCTGGTCAACAACGCCGGGGGCGTGTTCTTCTCGCCGCTGCTCGACACCACGGAGAACGGCTGGGATGCGCTGTACAAGAGCAATCTTCGGCATGTGCTGCTGTGCACCCAACGGGTGACACGACGGCTGGTGGACGCGGGCATGCCCGGCAGTGTCATCAACGTGACGTCGATAGAGGGTGCCCGCGCGGCGCCGGGGTATGCGGCATACGCCGCAGCGAAGGCAGGCGTCATCAACTACACCAAGACTGCGGCCCTCGAGCTGGCGACCCACCGCATCCGCGTCAACGCGCTGGCCCCCGACCTGACCCTGACCGAGGGCCTGATCGCGCTGTCCGGCGGGACCATGCAGAATTCCGAGGCCCCCGGTATTCCGATGAACCGACCCGGCCACGTCGACGAGATGGCTGGCGCCGCAGTGTTTCTCGCATCGGAGATGTCGAGTTACATCACCGGGCAGACGATCCACGTCGACGGCGGCACACAGGCAGCCAGCGGCTGGTATCACCATCCCCAGACCGGCGAATACCAGTTGGGGCCGGGCTAGGGCTGTGGCCCGCTAAGCGTGCCCGGGTGCGCGGGCGCGTCAGTGCGTCCAGCCCGCGGCGATCTGATCGCCGAAGGCGCGGTCGATGCGCTCGAACCGGCGCTGGATCGAGGGGCGGGCGGCGTGGTGCGGGATGATGTAGAGACGGTTGGCGAGGATGGCATCGGCCGTCAGACGCGCGACGTCGTCAGCCCCGACCTCCGGGTCAGTCGCCGCCGACGGCAGTTCCTGCGGGGGTTCGGCTGACGAAGCGGGACCGTATTCCGAGCCCCTCACCCGTTCGCTGTTGGCCATCAGAGCGGTGTCCACGATCATCGGGCAGAGCACCGAAACGCCGATCCCGTTGGCCCTCACCTCGCGCGAAAGCGTCTCGGCCAGCGCGACGACGCCGTACTTGGCGACGCAGTACGGACCGAGACCGACGTTGGGAATGAGACCGGCGAAGGACGACGTGAACACGATGTGGCTGTCGTCGCCCTGCGCGATCAGTCGCGGCAGGAACGCCTCGACACCGTGGATGGGGCCCCACAGATCGACGTCGATCACGAACCGCCAGTCGTCGTGGCTGGTCTGCGCGATCGGTCCTGCGTACGCGATGCCCGCGTTGTTGAACACCACGTGCACATCGCCGAACACCCGGAACGCCTCGTCGGCGAGGTGGACGACGTCGTCGAGCTTGCGGGTGTCGCAGACGACGCCGTGCACATCGACCCCGGCGTTGCGCAGCGACGTCACCGCATCGTCGAGCGCGGCCTCGTTGATGTCCGCCAGCATCAGGCGGGCGCCGCGCCGCGCGAACTCTCGCGCGGTGGCCAAGCCGATTCCGCTGGCTCCCCCGGTGATGACTGCGCTGCGCCCTTGATAGTTGTCCACGGCGCGAACACTATGCGGTCAGGCCGACTCGGTTGGTCGAACCCATGACGGGTCACCCAGATTGGCACGAATGGCGCCCCACGGATCGGCGTAGATGCCCGGGGCCTTCCAATACACCCCCCGGCGCTTCATCACCGCTCGCACGACCGGCACGATGAGGCGCGCCGGGTAGCGCTTCCAGCCGAATGTGGCGGTGAGTTCGGCCATCATGTCGGGAAACGAGTAGTGCTGGAACTGCAGCGCCTCCTGCGCCCGGGTGGTGTCCATCCAGTCGGTGACGAACCAGTCGTCGGCGCTGTCGGGGTTTCCCACTCGCCCCGGCGGGAACGCGCCCGGCATACCCAACGCCGCGACGAGAGCAGACGACAGGTCGCCGTAGCACGTGCGGTGCGACTCGTCGCCGGCGATCAAGAGGATCTCGCTTGCGACATCCGCGGTGGTCGCGGCCGCGCAGGCCCGCGCGACGTCGCGCACGTCGACGGTCTGCACCCTGTTGTCGCTCGGTAGCGCACTCTGGAACACCATGGCGTCGGAGCTGAGTGGCAGCGCCGACAGGTCACTGGTGAGCACGCCGCCGAACCGGAGCACCACCCATTCCAGGGTCGATGACCGCACGATCTCCTCGGCCTCCGCCTTGGTTCCGCTGTAGATGTCGACGGGGCGCATCGGGTCGTCTGCCGTCAGGGGTAAGGGCGTGCGGTGCGGATTGCGCGGGCCGAACACCGCGTTGCTGGACGCGTGGACGAACCGCGGTGGCGTCGGTTGCGCCTCGGCGATGCGGACCAACGTGGCGGTCGCGTCGACGTTGACGCGGCGCGCCACCTTCGGAATCCGATAGATCGCGGGAGCGATGATCGCGGCCAGGTGGAGGTCGTGCCGAGTGCCTTCGAGGAGCCAGCCGT
>CAZOIX010000223.1:0-6528 GCA_964579685.1 uncultured Mycobacterium sp. | reverse complement strand
CCCACCGCTTGGCGTTCGCCAGCGCCAGACCGGCGATCTGGTTGCCGAGCTCGAGGCCTTCTTCACTGTTGTGGTTGGGGATCATCACGTCGATCGCCAGCCCCTCGGGATGCCAGCGCAGCGGATCCTGGCGAAACCCCCCGATGGTGGTGATCTCGGGGAACATCACGCTGATCGCGCGGGCGGCCCAGATGGTCCTGACCTGCAACCCGCTTTCGGGGGCCACGCCCTTGGGGAGGGCGAACGGCAGCTCCCGCGCGGCGGCAGGTGCGCTGGCCGCCAGCAGTTCCGCCTCGGCGGGGACCGTCATGACCGGAGCGCGCGGCGGTGCGGCCTCCTCGGTGGAGGGTGTCACCGGCGCGGCCTGCTCGCCATGTGGTGCCTTATCGGCGCTCTGGGCATACAGCATCGCGCCGGAGACGACCAGCGAGACCACGACCGCCAACCAGCGGCCGCGGCCGTTAGCTAGCAGGTTTCTCGCCACGGGTCAGCACTCTACTGTCGTATTCGCGGCCGTATTGCCGTCTTCGTGGTCTCTTATGGTTTTCCACACCCTCGGAGACCCTGTCGGCCAGCGGGTTCAACCCGCGAAAACACATTGCCAGCGCGGAGTGTTGCGGTGCAACGCGCGTAGTACTACTCATTCGCGGTCGCCCACGACACGGCATCCTGAACCCATGACGCCCACCAAGTCCGTGTCCGCTGTCGGCAAGGTCGCTGCCGAGACGCCTGCCGACCGCGACCGCGCTGTCGACGTCGCCCGGCTGGCCGCCCTCGTGGTGGTGATGTTCGGGCATTCCGCATTGCTGCTAGCCACCATCGACAGCTCCGGACTGCGGATCGGCAACCTGCTCGGCGAGCTGCCCGCGATCTCGTGGATCACCTGGATTGTGCAGGTGATGCCGCTGTTCTTCCTGGCCGGCGGTGCCGCAGGCGCCTACGGCTGGCATCAGGGCTCGTCCTGGGGCACCTGGCTGTTCCGGCGAGCGCAGCGGCTGTGCCGACCGGTGTTCTGGTACCTCGCCGCGTGGTCGATCGGCATTCTGGTGACCTACCGGCTGCTCGGCGCCGACTCCGCCGTCGCCATCGGGCGGGAGTGCGTGGCCCTGCTGTGGTTCCTCGGGGTGTACCTCGTCGTGCTGGCCTTCGTCCCGATGCTGACCCGGATGTCGACCAGTCGCGTCGTGTACATCGCCGTCGGCTCGCTGCTCGCCGCCGCCGCGGGTTTCGACGCGATCCGCTTCGCCGTCGGCGAGCCGATGGCAGGCGTCGCGAACTTCGTGCTCGTCTGGCTGATCCCGATGGTGATCGGGGTGGCCTACGCACGACGTCTGATCCGCGCCCGGGCCGCGCTGTTCGTGGCCGTGTGCGTATTCGCCGCACAGCTCGTGGTCGCCGCCTTCGGGCCCTACGAGGTCTCCCTCGTCGTCACCGGGACGGAGCGCATCTCCAATGTGTCACCGCCGACGCTGCTGCTCGCGCTGCACTGCACGTGGATGTCATTTCTGTTCGTGGCCGCGGCGGGCGCGATTCGGCGGTGGGCGCAGCGGCCCCGCGTCTGGTACGTCGTGGCGGTCGGCAACAGGGGAGCGATGACGCTCTACCTCTGGCACATCCCCGCGATCGCGGTGGCCACCTTCGGCCTGCACGCCGTCGGTCTCGACGCTTATGACCTTGACGCGCCGTACTTCTGGGCGAAGCTTGCGCTTCGCGCCGCGCTGTTCGCGGTCGTGATGTTCGCGATGTTCGTCGCGCTCTCACCGCTCGAGCATCGCCGGCTCCCATGGTGGGACGCGCCCGCGGCGGCCACCGGCCTGCGATCGGCCGCCGCCGGTGCGCTCGTCGTCGTCGCCGGTGTGGCGCTGGTGCTGTTGGCCAAGAACGGGTTGGGCGACACCGACGGGCTGGTGACGCTCGGTGCTTTCACGGTGGCGGCCGCCGCCGCGCGGATCTGCGCCCGTTAACCCTCGACGAGTCGCTCCCGCGGCTTCGGCCAGGGCACCGGCCTGGGCCGCGCGCGGACCACCTGCGGCCACCAGAACCATCTGCCCAGCAGCGCCGCTATCGACGGTGTCATGAACGCACGGATCACCAGCGTGTCGAACAGCAGACCCATGCCGATCGTCGACCCCACCTGCGCGACCACCGTCAGCTCGCTGACCGCCATCGAGATCATGGTGAATGCGAACACCAGCCCCGCCGAGGTCACCACCGACCCACTGCCACCCATCGCGCGGATGATCGCGGTGTTCACCCCGGCGTGCAGTTCCTCCTTCAATCGCGCGACCAGCAGCAGGTTGTAGTCGGCGCCGACGGCCAGCAGGATGATCACCGCCATGGCCATCACCATGAACTGCAGCTGGATACCGAGAATGTGCTGCCAGATCAGGACCGACAGGCCGAATGACGCTCCCAGCGACACAACCACGGTGCCGACGATCACCGAGGCCGCGACGAGACTGTGGGTGATGATCAGCATGATCGTGAAGATCATCGCCAGCGCGAGGATGCCCGCGATCAGCAGGTCGTAGTTGTTGCCTTCCTGCATGTCCTTGAACGCCGAGGCAGTGCCGCCGAGGTAGATCGTCGATCCCTCCATCGGCGTGCCCTTGATCGCCTCCTTGGCCGCGTGCTTGATCGCCTCGATGCGGTCGATTCCGTCGGCGGACAGCGGATCTCCCTCGTGCTGGATGATCATCCGGACGGCATGACCGTTCGGCGAAATGAAGCTGTCCATGCCACGTTTGAACTCTTCGTTGTCGAAGATCTCCGGCGGCAGATAGAAACTGTCGTCGTTCCAGGAGTCGTTGAATGCGTCGCCCATGGCCGACTGGTTCTCCGAGAGCGCGGCCTGCTGGTCCTGCAACCCGCCCTGAGACGCGTGCATGGTCAGCATCATCGTCTTCATCGTCTTCATCGTCTCGATCTGCTGCGGCATCAACGCAATCAGCTGCGGCATCAGCGAATCGAGGCGCTCCAGATCGGGAAGCAACTCCTGGACATCGGTGGTCGTCGTGTCGACACCGTCGATGGTGTCGAACACCGACCTCATCGCAAAGCACACCGGGATGTTGACGCAGTGCGGTTCCCAGTAGAAATAGTTGCGGATCGGACGGAAGAAATCGTCGAAATTCGCTATGTAGTCCCGTAATTGGGCGATATCGACCGTCATGTTGCGCGTCTTGGCGACCATGCTGTGGGTGGTCGCGCTCATCTCGGTCATCAAATTCGACATCCGGGTCATCGTGTCGATGGTGACCTGCATCTCGTCGGCCTGGGTGAGCATGTCGGCCATGCGGTCCTGCTGGTACTTGCGGTTCAGGTCCTGGCCGACGCCGCCCAGACTCATCTGCGCCGGAATGGTGCTGAACTTGACGGGTTTGCCGTCGGGACGGGTGATCGCCTGCACCCGGCTGATGCCGGGCACCCGGAAGATGGCCTTGGCGATCTTGTCGATCACCAGGAAGTCCGCCGAGTTGCGCAGGTCGTGGTCGCTCTCGATGAGCAGCAGCTCCGGGTTCATCGTCGCCACCGAGAAGTGACGTTCGGCTGCGGCGAAGCCCTGATTCGCGGGAAGGTCCTGCGGCAGGTACTTGCGATCGTTGTAGCTGGGTTCATACCCGGGCAGCGTGACGAGTCCGACCAGGGACAGGGCGATCGTCGCGAGCAGGACCGCACCCGGCCAGCGCACGATCGCGGCGCCGATCTTTCGCCAGCCGCGAATGCGCATGGCGCGCTTGGGTTCCAGCAGGCCGAACCGACTCGCCACGGTGATGATCGCCGGCCCCAGTGTCAGCGCGACGAGGACTCCGGTGGTCATGCCCACGGCCAGCGGGACGCCCAGTGACTGGAAGTACGGCAACCGGGTGAATGACAGGCAGAAGGTCGCGCCCGCGATCGTCATCCCCGAGCCCAGCACCACGTGAGCGGTGCCGTGAAACATCGTGTAGAAGGCGGACTCTCGGTCCTCGCCGTTGGTTCGCGCTTCCTGGTATCTGCCGATGAGGAAGATGGCGTAGTCCGTCGCCGCGGCGATCGCCAGCGTGACGAGGAGGTTCGTCGCGAATGCCGACAGCCCGATCAGCTCGTGGTAGCCGAGGAACGCCACCACGCCGCGCGATGCCGACAGCGTCAGCACCACCATCACCAGCACGAGGAGGACCGTTCGTATCGATCGGTAGACGAGCATGAGCATCGTGATGATGACCACGAACGTGGCGATCTCGATGATCCGGACGCTGCGGTCGCTGGCGATCTGCTGATCGGCGGCCAGCGCAGAGCCTCCGGTGACGTACACCTTGATACCCGGGGGCGGGGGAAGCTCGTCGACGATCTTCTTGACCTGCAGCACCGACTCGTTGGACAGCGCCTCACCCATATTGCCGGCGAGATACACCTGCACGTATGCGGCTTTGCCGTCGCTGCTCTGGGCGCCGGTCGCGGTGAGTGGATCGCCCCAGAAGTCTTGGACGTGCTCGACGTGTGCGGGGTCGGCTTCGAGTCTGTCGACGAGTTCGTCGTAGTACCGGTGCGCGTCGGCGCCGAGTGGTTCCTGCCCCTCGAGAAGGATCATCACGGCGCTGTCCGATTTGTATTCCTCGAACACTTCGCCGACGCGCTTCATCGCGATCACCGACGGCGCTTCTTCCGGACTCATCGACACCGACCGCATCTGGCCGACGACTTCGAGCTGGGGCACGGTGGAGTTCAGCACGCCGACCAGGACCACCCAGCCGATGATGATCGGGATGGCCAGCCTGCGAATCCACTTGGCCAGGCCGGTGCGCCGGTCCTGCACGCCAGGGGCGGCGCTGTGGTGGGTCGGCGCGCTCATCGGGCTGTCATCCGAGACGACAGGCTTGTTCTGCGGAACTTGCGCCCACCCGTAGCACAGTTGGGCACTTCGCGGAGCTCCTCCCTACACTGTTAAGCCTGTCTTAGTTCCTACCAGATCGGGCCGCTTCGGGGTGACCTACACCAACGCTGCGGCGAACGAGGCGGCCTGGTCGACCATCCCCGAACTGACGTAGGCGCCATGAGCGCCCCAATCCCTTCCGCCTTCCGAGCAGATCGGGTCGTTGGGCACACACATATCGACGGTCTTCTGCGCGAACAGGGGGCCGACCGTGGGTAGCGGACCGGGGGACAGCGAATCGGCGAAGCTGCTTCTGGGGCCGCCGAACAGGGCGGCCGCGGCGACATGGTCGGCGACCGCGGGCGCCATGGCGGCCGCGGCCATATCGACGACGGCGGCGCCCTGGGAGTAGCCGCCGAGCACCATCCGCGTGTCCGGGCAGCTGGCGGCCATCGACGCGACGTGTGCGCTCATATCGTCGCGACCAGCGGGTGTGCTGGAGCCGAAGTCACGGCTCGCGGGGTAGTTGACCGCGTAGACGCCCACCGAGTCGTCGCCGAGTCTGTTACGCATCGCGTTGACGAAGGCCTGCCCGGTCCCACCGACGCCCGGCGGTTCGGTGGTGCCGCGTGCGAACACGATCTCGACGTCGGGGCAGGGCGCGGCCGCAGCCACCGGCGCCGCAGCGAGGGCGGCGAACAGCGGGCCGGCCGTCAGGGCGAGAACTCCGAGCATGCGCGTGATCGTCGTCATACTTCTACGTCGCTTCGAGGCCCGGATATGTCACATCAGCCGCGCCGACGCCTGAACCAGGTATTGACGGCATGCTGCCGCCAGGTAATACAACGCGCGGTATGGCGATATATGGCTTAGCGTGTGGGCTGCCGCAGCTCAACGTCGACTGCAATCGGTTTCGCCGACGAAGGTGAGAAGCAGTGGAGACGGTACTGGGACTTTCGATGACGCCCGGCAGTGTCGGCTGGGTCGTCATCGACGGATCCAGCGTGGACGCGGACATCCTCGACCACGACGTTTTCGACTTTCCGTGCGGTTCGGCAGACGACGGAGACATCTCTGGGCACATCGCCGCCGTGCGTGGCGTGCAGGCGATCGCGGCGGCCGGCGGGCAGGACGTCACGTCGATCGGCGTCACCTGGACCGATGACGCCGCCGCGCTGGCCGCGCTCATGCTGAGGGCATTGCCCGGCCTGGGGTTCGACAAGGTCGTCTCGATGCGCCTCGCGCAGTGCGAGACGTCGCACGAGGCACAGTTGACGCGCGCGCGCAG
This sequence comes from uncultured Mycobacterium sp., assembly GCA_964579685.1. GTDB lineage: Bacteria > Actinomycetota > Actinomycetes > Mycobacteriales > Mycobacteriaceae > Mycobacterium. The sequence continues at coordinate 385 of CAZOIX010000223.1, read as the reverse complement.
CGCCGCGCTGGCGGTGAATTCGAACGCCGAGACCATTCCCTTGCCGGTGCCGCAGCCACGCGCTGTCGTCACCACCGGCACGTCGCCGTGGTTCGGACCGCCCGCCCGCGCGGCCGCGGTGCTCATCGCCGGCGTGACGGCGCTGTTCGTCGTGGCTCCAGAAGTCGCAGGCCAGCCGGATTCCCGTCCGACCGACGTGCAGCAGGCATCCGATGCGTCGGCGACCTCACGCAGTGTCCAGGCCGTCGTCGCCCCCGTAGCGACGCCACCGGTCGCCAATACCATCCAGCTGGTGGTGGGGCGCCCCGAACCCGCGCCGCCTCAGCGTCGGGCCGCGCCCGTCACCACAGCACCCGTGGCCGTGCCGGCAGCACCGGTGCGGCAG
>CAZOIX010000222.1:0-6561 GCA_964579685.1 uncultured Mycobacterium sp. | reverse complement strand
TGACGCCGACGATGCCGTTGCGGGGCAGCGTGAAAGTCAGGTCCTTGATCAGCTGTCGACCCTCGAAGCCCTTGTCGAGGTGTTCGACCTCGACCACGACGTTGCCCAGCCGCGGGCCGGTCGGGATCTGGATCTCCTCGAAGTCGAGCTTGCGGGTCTTCTCCGCCTCGGCTGCCATCTCCTCGTAGCGCTGCAGGCGCGCTTTGTTCTTGGCCTGACGCGCTTTGGCGCCGGACCGGACCCATTCCAGCTCGTCTTTGAGCCGCTTCTGCAGCTTGGCGTCCTTGCGCCCCGCCACGGCGATGCGCTCGGCCTTCTTCTCCAGGTAGGTGGAGTAGTTGCCCTCGTAGGGGTAGGCCCGCCCGCGGTCCAGCTCGAGAATCCACTCTGCGACGTTGTCGAGGAAGTAGCGGTCGTGGGTGACGGCCAGAATGGCGCCCTTGTAGGCGGCGAGGTGTTGTTCGAGCCACAACACACTCTCGGCATCCAGGTGGTTGGTCGGTTCGTCGAGCAGCAGCAGGTCAGGCTTGGACAGCAGCAGTTTGCACAGCGCGACGCGGCGCTTTTCGCCACCGGAGAGGTGGGTGACGGGCTCGTCGGCCGGCGGGCAGCGAAGCGCGTCCATCGCCTGTTCGAGCTGGGAGTCGATATCCCATGCGTCGGCGGTGTCGAGCTCTTCCTGGAGCTTGCCCATCTCCTCCATCAGCTCATCGCTGTAGTCGGTGGCCATCAGCTCGGCGACCTCGTTGTAGCGGTTGAGCTTGGCCTTGATCGCGACGCCCTCTTCGACGTTTTCGCGCACCGTCTTGTTCTCGTCGAGCTGAGGCTCTTGCTGCAGGATGCCGACCGTCGCACCTGGTTGAAGCATCGCGTCCCCGTTGTTGGGGGTGTCGAGTCCGGCCATGATCCGCAAGACGCTCGACTTGCCTGCCCCGTTCGGGCCGACGACGCCGATCTTCGCGCCTGGAAGGAAGTTCAGACTGACGTCGTCAAGGATGACCTTGTCGCCGTGCGCCTTGCGGACCTTCCGCATCGAGTAGATGAATTCGGCCATGCCGTGGTGTTGCCTTTCCCAGATGGTTCGAGTCGTTGTCGATACTTCACGTTGCCGCCGACCATCCTAGGCGTGGCCCCACCGGCTGAGCCGACGGTGTGCCTGCGCCTACGCGGTCAGCGGCAGGGCCTCGCTGGACGGGTCCGCGTCGTCGTCCCGGTCAGCGGAAGCGGCAGCCTCGCCGAAGGTGGTGGCCGGCTCGTCGGCCGGTTGTCTGGTCCGGTCGATACGGGCCTTGCAACGTGCCAGATCGGGGCCGACAGATGTCGCCCGTACCTCCACCGATGAGCGCCGGTTGCCGTCCCTGTCGTCGTACTCACTGGTGTAGATGTGTCCGACGACAATGACGGGATCACCTTTGACCAGGGCCGCGCTGGCCCCTGCCACCACCCGCCCCCAGCAGATCACCGTGACGAACAACGAGTTACCCGGTTCCCATGTTCCTTCGGCCGTTCGGCGACGCGAATTGCTCGCGACGCGGAACCTGACCATCTCCTGTTCGCCGACCTGACGGTGGATCGGATCGGTGACGATGGTGCCGACGATGGCAAATGGGGTTTCGAACATGACGCTTCCTCCCGTTTCGGTTCTCTGCGACGGCCGGCAACCGGCACGTCGTTGACACCGCCATTGACCGTCGGACCGCCGACATCCGCGCCGGCCCCGCCCACCACCACCCCGGCGGCTGTGGATGAGCCCGCCGTTGTGGACAGCCGCGGTCAGCCGCGGATGAAGCCCTTGTTGCGCATCAGGAAGTCGGCCAGATATCCGTCGTGCGGAATATGCGGGGCGCTGTGCCACGTCGGGTACGGGCCGCTGTACACGTTGGCGACGGTGGGATCGGCGACGAGTTCGTCGATCAGCCGCTCGTCGTCGCTGATCACGTTGACCACAAGGGATCGGCGAAGCGGTGTCACGCCGTAATCGCGCGACCAGGGAGACACCCAGACGCACGGGAACGCCAGCTCGGTGTTCAACCGGACCGGGTCCGGGCCGGCGAGCAGGTGCACCGCCGGACGCAGCGCCGCGGTCCCATCACCGAAATCGGCGACCACCCGGTCCGCGCCCAGCAGGGCCGTCGCGCCGGCGGCCCGGGCGCCGAGGAACTCCGCGATGGCGTGCGCCGCAGCCGCGGGCATGACGGGCAGCCGCGCCCGTTCGTCGGTGATCGGCAGGGGGACCGCCGCCGAGAGTCGTTCGGCGATCGCCTCCGCCAGCGCGGGAGCATCGCCTTCGCACAGCACCGCGGTGGTGTTGACGCAGGCGGTGCCCCCGAAAGCGCATATCGACTCGACGATCAGATCCAGATGGTCGCGCCAGTCCTCCTCGGCGGTGACCAGAATCTTCGCGCGTCCGGGACCGTTGACCCAGACCGTCGGATCGGCGGCGTACTTGTCGACGACGTCCTGGCCGCCATAGACCATCGCCAGGTCCGCCGACCGGATCAACTCATCGGCACCGGTGTAGTCGGTGGGCAGGTAGGCCGCGTCGTCGTCGCGGAACCCACTCTCCCGCAAGGCGGCAATCAACCGCTGTCCGGTGAACGGTTCGCGTCGCGACGGTCGCACGGCCACCCGGTAACCCAGCGCAAGCGCCTGCGGCCAGAGGCCGTGCACGCCGGGGGCATTGCCCGATGCGTGCACGGCGAAGGTCTGGCCTCTGCGTGACCACACCGCACCGCCCGTGCGAACGGCACGCCAATCACGTTCTGCTCCAGTCGGTTGGGCCGGCCGCAGCGATGCGGACACGGCGGCGACCTGCTCTGCCACACTGTGCGCGCCCGCGCGCGTCACCGCGATCGGCAGTCCTGACACCCGGCTGGCCATACCGACGTAGCGGTCGAAGTCGAGGCCGGCGATCTCCTTCGACACGAAGGTCTCCGCGACCCGAGCCAGGGCGGCCTCGCGCTCGGCGGGCGGCAGCGGCGTCGTCCTGCGCTGGGCGTTGACGGTGCGGGCCACGTAGAGCGGGGGCACGATGGTCATTTCGGCCACCGGGTCACCGGAGACATCGGTGATCAATTCGCGCTTGCGGGTTCGGTATTCGCCACCGGGCCCGAGGGCATCGAGGACGGTCACGGTCAGTAGACGCCTTCGATGACCGCTTCGCCCTCGAAGGTCGCCACTGGCGCGACGTCGCTCAGCGAGTCTCCTACCTGTCCGGGCAATCCGGGCATGCGGATCGCACTGTCGCGTTCGAGGTTGTTCGGGATGAACATGCCCTTGCTGATGTGGTTCATCACCACCTGGCCGCGCTGGCCGTGCTCGACCCGTTCGCCGGTGTCGGGGTCGACCACCCAGAACACGACGTAGGGCGTGCGCGGGTGGAATACGAACTCCCCCTGTGGCGTCGCGCGGGTCATCGCCTGCGACAGGATCATGGTGCTGCCGAACGCCATCGTGATCGCCGTCTGCGGGAAGATCTCGCGCAGCAACCCGAGCGTGTCGATGTCCACATGCGCGCCGCTGAGCAGCACATAGCGGACGCTCCGATTGACCAGATCCACAAGGGTGTCATCGCGGGCGATGGCGTCGAACAGCGGCGGCGAGGTGTGCAGATTGGCGACGTGCTGGGTCTGCAGGATGAACCGAGCTTGTTCGAGGACGTGGTCGACGTACATCGACACCTCGGCGGCGGCCCCACGCGCGGTGAGCTTCTTCACCCAGCGCGGGTCCAGGTCCACGCCGTGGAACGCCGACCCCAACCGGTGTGCGACCGCGCGTGAGAAGTAGCCGACGCCATGCGGGCCGCTCGGCATGAGGCACATCAGCCCGCCACCCCGGACGAACCCGCCGTCCGCGAAATCCTCTACCTGCCAACGGGTCACCTGCTCCACCCAGTCGGGCAGCTGGGCCGTTCGCTTCGGCGCACCGGTGGTACCGCCCGATTCAAAGATGAGCGGTATCGGCGCCGGGCTTCCGTATCCCCGCGGGATCAGATCGTCGACCGGGGCATTGCGAAGCTCGCTGAGCAGGTTCGGAAACTTGCCGAGGTCGTCGAAAGTCGTGATATCGGTCAGCGGATCGAAGTCCAGGTTCCCCGCCGTCCGCAGCCAGAACTCGGACCCGGTGTCCTCGCCGAAATGCCAGGCGATCGCGGCGCGCAGGTAAGCGTTCGGGTCTGCGACGGGCTGTTCGCGCGGAACGTGCAGCAATGAGTTCTCGGCACCGGCCACGGTGACAATCCTGTCACCGTCGAGTGGCCAGTCACGGCACGCACCTCCCGAAAATGCATACGTTAACTTCCCATTCGGCGAACGTTACGCCGTATTTTGAACGCCATGAGCGAGGAACTGGAGTTAGTGGTGTTCGGCGCGCACCTGCACGGCGGCCCACTGTCTCATCAACTCACGGATCTCGGTGCGCAGTGGGCCGGTGAGATCACGACCGCTCCGCGTTACCGGATGTCGGTGCTGCCGACCGAACCGCCCAAGCCCGCTGTCATTCGCGTACCTGAGGGCGCTTCTGGCGCCTCGCTCATGGGTCACCGATGGTTGCTCTCGCCGAGAGCGTTGGGATTGTTCCTGGCCGCGTTGCCCGCGCCGATGCAGCTTGGCAAGGTTGAGTTCGACGACGGCACATGGCGCACCGGATTCAGTTGCGATGCCTCGGCGGCGACCGGACCCGATATCAGCCAGTACGGAAGCTGGCCGGCGGCAGTTGAGGCGAAGGCGGTGGGCTGACGCGCTCGACGATGTCGCTCCGAGCCGGATGTAACCGGGTGGCGGGAAATCGCCGGATTCCGCACCATGGCGTCACAACCGGCGCGTCTCCAGCGCGGCTAGCGCTGCTCTCGACGGGCGAGCTCGGCGAGCATCGCGTTGTACGCGGCGAGGTCGGCGTCGTCGTCGCGGTCGGCGGCGCGGTCCAGCCGCTTGGCCGTACGTTCGTCGCTGCGACGCCACTGGATCAGCAGCGCGATCATGACAATGACGAGCGGTATCTCTCCTGTCGCCCAGGCGATTCCACCGCCCAACCGCTGATCGCCGAGCAGATCGGTGTGCCAGTACAACTGCAGTGATTTGTAGAACGGCTCCCCCAGGACCGTTTTGGTACTCATCAACACGACACCGAAGAACGCGTGAAACGGCAGTGAGGCGAATACCATTCCGACCTTCCCCAGGGGCGGGATCGGTCGCGGCGTCGGGTCCACACCGATGACGACCCAATAGAACAGGTAGCCGGTCAGCAGGAAATGCAGATTCATGGCCAGGTGTGCGGCGTGGCTGTCCACCGCCGTGTCGAAAATCCCGCCGAAGTACAGCCCGTAGAAACCCGCGACGAACAGGACGGTCGCGACGACCGGATTGGTGAGCACCCGCGACACGCGCGAATGCAGCGCGGCAAGCAGCCATTCCCTCGGACCAGGGGGATCATCGCGGCCGGCGGCGGGCAAGGCGCGCAGGGCGAGCGTGACTGGAGCGCCGAGCACGAGCAGGATCGGTGCAAGCATGGACAGCAGCATGTGGGCGGCCATGTGCATGCTGAACATGGCCGGCATGTACCGGCCGACACCCGACGACGTCGCGAACAGCAGGACCAGACAGCCCAGCAACCAGCCAGCCGTCCGTCCGGCAGGCCATGTGTCGCCGCGACGCCGCAGCCGCGCCACGGCGAGCACATACACGATGGCGAACACGATGGCGGCGGTGCCGAATATCAGATCGAAGCGCCAATCGAACAGCACACGGACCAGCGTCGGCGGCCCGGCGAGGTCGTAGCCGATTTCGATGTCCGGGATCGAGGGATTGAACACCGGCGGCACCGGGGGCGGCGTGCGGCCCAGCGCGACGGCGATCCCGAACGTCAGTCCGAAGACCACCGCTTCGACGAGGGCCAACCTGATCAGTGGGGCGCGTGCCGCGGGATCCGACCTCAGGGCGGCGATGCCGCGACGGCGTTGCAGCCACCCGATCGCGCCGAGTACACACAATGCCGCTGTCTTGGCCAGCACCAGCCAGCCATAGGTCGTGTTCAGCAAGTCCGTCGGCGACACGCGGACCAGCGCGTTGACGACACCGCTGAGCGCCATGGCCACAAAGCACCACAGCGCGACCACGGAGAACCGCCGCGCGGCCAGGTAGGAGTGTTCACCGCCGCGCAGCGCGTGCACCAGCAGCGCCAACAGACCGCCGGCCCACAACGCGCCGGCGACCAGATGGATGAGCAGGCTGTTGGTGGCCAGGTCGTGCGAACCACCCGATGCCGAATGACCGGTCAACGCGAGCGGCAGCAGGGTGGACAAGGCTCCGGCGAACAACACGGGGGTGGGCGACCAGCGCAGCACCGGGATGCTCGCGATGGTCACGGCGGCGGCCCAGAACGCGGTCCATCGCCAGGCGCCCGCGGTCTCGATCAGGCTTGCCACCGACCAAATCGCCGACGGACTGAGCCGTGAGGTCAGCGGCTGACCGGTGACATCGGAGACCGTCAGCGGCACCAAGAGGGCTGCACAGACGGTCCACACGCCGGACGCGACGGTGCCGAGACGCAGGGCGCGATAGCCGC
>CAZOIX010000221.1:0-6599 GCA_964579685.1 uncultured Mycobacterium sp. | reverse complement strand
GTTCACATGTGAGTGGGGCCCCAGCCCCTCATACCGTCTAGCCGATGCACACCCGGGTTTGCGGCTGACGCGGCCTCTACCGGTATTTTGGAGATGCCATGGCCCGCGCAATTCACGTCTTCCGAACACCCGACCGCTTCGTGGCCGGGACCGTCGGGCAGCCCGGCAACAGGACGTTCTACCTGCAGGCCGTTCACGACAAACGCGTCGTGTCGGTGATCCTGGAGAAGCAGCAGGTGGCCGTGCTCGCCGAGCGCATCGCCGCGTTGTTACTCGAGATCAACCGGCGATTCGGCACTCCGATCCCACCCGAAACCGGCGATGTGGAGGATTTGAGCCCGCTGATCACCCCCGTCGACGCCGAATTCCGGGTCGGGACGATGGGTCTTGGCTGGGACTCGGAGGCGCAGACGGTCGTCGTGGAACTGCTTGCGGTATCCGAGACCGAATTCGACGCATCTGTGGTGCTCGACGACGCCGAAGAAGGCCCCGACGCGGTGCGGGTCTTTCTGACGCCGGAATCGGCGCGACAGTTCGCGACGCGTTCGAACCGGGTCATCTCGGCAGGCCGTCCGCCGTGTCCGTTGTGCGACGAACCGCTCGACCCGGAAGGCCACATCTGCGTGCGGACGAACGGCTACCTGCGCGGCGCCATCGGCGGTTCCGACGATGACGCCGACGAATAGCTCCGATGAGGTGCTGCGGCGCGGCGAACTGACCGTCATCGGACGTATCCGTTCAGCGAGCAACGCCACGTTCCTCTGTGAGGCGCATCTCGGTGAGCGCCAAGCACATTGCGTCTACAAGCCGGTCGCCGGAGAGGCCCCCCTGTGGGACTTCCCCGACGGCACGCTGGCCGGCCGTGAACGGGCTGCGTACCTGGTGTCGGAGGCGCTGCGCTGGAACGTCGTGCCATACACGATCATTCGCGAGGGGCCCGCCGGGCGCGGCATGCTGCAGCTGTGGGTCGACCAACCCGGCGAGAGTCTGACGGAGGTCGGCGACGAACCCGCCGCGGGACCTGATCTGGTCGACCTCCTGCCCGCCGGCGAGGTGCCGCCCGGCTTTCTGCCGATCCTGCAGGCGTACGACTACGCAGGCGACGAGGTGACCCTGGTGCATGCCGACGACGTTCGGCTGTGGCGGATGGCCGTCTTCGACGTGCTGATCAACAACGCCGACCGCAAGGGGGGCCACATCCTGTCCGGCGTCGACGGGCAGGTGTACGGCGTCGACCACGGCGTGAGTCTGCACGTCGAGGACAAACTGCGAACGGTGTTGTGGGGCTGGGCCGGCAAGCCGGTGGACGACCAGATCATGGGGGCGGTCGCACGCCTGGGTGAGGAGTTGCACAAGGGTCTGGGGAAGTCACTGAGCGAGCACATCACCGGGCGTGAGATCGCCGCGCTGCAGGCGAGAACGGCTGCGCTGCTTGATGATCCGGTCATGCCGACGCCGGATCGTCGCCGCCCCATCCCGTGGCCGGCGTTCTAGATGACCAGCAGTGACGCGGCGCTGGCCGCCGAGGTGGCCAAAGACGCCGGTGAACTTCTGCTGGCGGTGCGTGAGCAGTGCGGCTTCTACGACCCCTATGAACTGGGCGACGCCGGTGACCGGCGCGCCAACACCCTGATTCTCGAGCGGCTGCGCGCAGAGCGCCCCGACGACGCCGTGTTGTCCGAGGAGGCCACCGACGACCTCTCCCGAGTTCAGGCCGACCGCGTCTGGATCGTTGATCCGGTCGACGGCACTCACGAGTTCTCGATGCCGGGCCGGACGGATTGGGCCGTGCACATCGCTCTCTGGCAGCGCTTCGGCACAGCAGGGGCGGCGACGTTCCACACCAGAGGGCCAAACGGGGGCATCACCGATGCCGCCGTGGCACTGCCCGCACGTGGCGAGGTGTATCGCACAGACACCGTCGGACGCCCGCCGCCGCGGAAGGAGGGACCGATCCTCATCACCGCCAGCGCCAACCGGCCGCCGCCGGTGCTGTGGTGGCTACGCGATCGGCTCGACATCCGGCTGGTGCGGATCGGCTCGGCAGGCGCCAAGGCGATGGCCGTGGTCCGCGGCGACGTCGACGCCTACGTCCACGCGGGCGGCCAGTGGGAGTGGGATTCGGCGGCGCCGGCCGGACTGGTCGCGGCGGCCGGTATGCACGCCACCCGACTGGACGGCTCACCGCTGGTCTACAACCGGCCCGACCCCTACCTGCCAGACCTGCTGATGTGCCGGACAGAGCTGGCCGATGTGCTGCTCGAGGGCATTCACTCGGCATACCGGAATCGCTGACAGGGGAATGAATCGGCCCCTCGCGGTGTCCCAACACCCGATGCCTAAAGTCGAGGCTATGAAATCGTGGCCGGCGCCGACCGTTCCGGCGCTCGACGGCCGGGGCCCCCAACTGCGCATGTACGACAGCGCCGACCGGCAGATTCGTCCGGTGACGACAGCGGAAACGGCCACCATGTACGTCTGCGGCATCACCCCGTATGACGCCACCCACCTGGGCCATGCGGCCACGTACCTCACCTTCGATCTGGTGTACCGGGTGTGGCTGGACTCCGGCCATCAGGTGCACTACGTGCAGAACATCACCGACGTCGACGATCCGCTGTTCGAGCGCGCCGAGCGGGACGGCGTCGACTGGCGGCAGCTGGCCGACCGGGAGACCGAGCTGTTCCGCGAAGACATGGCCGCCCTGCGGGTGCTACCCCCGCATGACTACGTCGCCGCCACCGAGGCCATCGCCGAGGTCATCGAGGTAGTCGAGAAGCTGCTGGCTGCGGGTTCGGCGTACGTCGCCGACGACTCCGAATATCCCGACGTGTACTACCGGGCCGATGCCACGCCCCAGTTCGGCTATGAATCGGGGTATGACCGCGACACCATGATGCGGTTGTTCGCCGAACGTGGCGGTGACCCCGATCGCCCGGGCAAGGGCGACGCGCTGGACGCACTGTTGTGGCGCGCACAGCGCCCGGGGGAGCCCAGCTGGTCTTCACCTTTTGGCGCCGGGCGGCCGGGCTGGCACGTCGAATGCGCCGCGATCGCGCTCAGCCGCATCGGCACCGGCCTGGATATCCAGGGCGGTGGATCCGACCTGATCTTCCCGCACCACGAGTTCTCGGCGGCGCACGCCGAATCGGCAACAGGGGAGCGAAGATTCGCGCGTCACTACGTGCACGCAGGCATGATCGGGTGGGACGGGCACAAGATGAGCAAGAGCCGGGGCAACCTGGTGCTGGTATCGACATTGCGCGCCGACGGTGTCGACCCGGCAGCGATCCGGCTGGGCCTGTTCGCCGGCCACTACCGCGATGACCGGTCGTGGAGCAAGGCCGTTCTCGACGAGGCCAACGACCGGTTGCAGCGGTGGCGAAGCGCCGTCACCCTGCCCGCCGGGCCCGATGCGGGCGATGTCTTGGCCCGGGTGCGCCGCTACCTGGCCGACGATCTCGATACCCCCAAGGCGCTTGCTGCACTTGATGGTTGGACTACCGATGCGCTCACCTACGGCGGCCACGACACCTCCGCGCCGCACGCGGTCGCGACTGCCGTTGATGCCCTGCTCGGCATCAAGCTGTAGGCCCGCCCCGCACCGACCGAGCGCGGAGTACGTTGACGGCCATGGGTTCTGTGAACGGAAAAGTCGTCCTGATCACCGGCGCGGCCAACGGCATCGGGGCCGAGGTGGCCCGGCGACTTCACGACAAGGGCGCCAAGCTGGTGCTCACGGATCTGGACGAGGTCCAGCTGAAAGACCTCGCCACCAGACTCGGTGACGACCGGGTACAGACCGCGGTCGCCGACGTCCGCGATCTCGGGGCCATGCAGAAGGCCACGGACGTGGGTATCGAGCGATTCGGCGGCATCGACGTCGTGATGGCCAACGCCGGTATCGCCACTCACGGATCGCTGCTGGCAGTGGATCCGGCGGCCTTCAAGACACTGATCGACGTCAACGTCATGGGGGTGTTCCATACCGTGCGCGCCGCACTGCCCTCGGTCATCGAGCGACGCGGATACGTCCTGATCGTGTCATCGGCCGCCGCGTACGCGCCCGCGGCGGGCATGGTGCCCTATGACACCTCGAAGGCGGCCGTGGAGCAGTTCGCCAACGCCCTACGGCTCGAGCTGGCACACCAGGGCGTCGACGTCGGATCCGCGCATATGTTGTGGATCGACACACCCCTGGTCCGGGAGACGAAGGACGAATCGCCCGCGGCCAGGGAGATGTTGAGCAAGCTGCCCGGGCCCCTTGGCAAGACCACGTCGGTGGAGAAATGCGGTGAGGCGTTCGTCAAAGGCATCGAGGGCCGCAAACGCCAGATCAACTGCCCCGGCTTCGTCGGCCTGCTGCGCTGGTTGAAACCGGTACTGTCATCCCGGCTCGGCGAGGCGAGCACACTGAAGCACGTACCGGAACTGTTGCCGAAGATGGACGCGGAAGTGGCCGCCCGCGGCCGCTCGTTGAGCGCCCGCACACAGGCACTCGAGAAGTAGCGGGCTACCGCCCGCTGTGCCGATTCTTCGGGCTACCGCCCGAAGCCGGGCCCGCGGCGGCGCAGATAACGCTCGAACTCGGCGGCGAGCGCATCACCGTCGATCTTGCCGACTGCCTCGTGCATGTCGACCTCGGCGTCGCCACGTTCCTCCAGCGACTGCACGTACTCGGCGATGTCGTCGTCCTCGGCGGTCATTTCGGTCACCGCCAACTCCCACTCTTCGGCCTGCGTCGGCAGATCGGCGAGTGGCACCTCGATGTCGAGGACGTCCTCGACCCGGCGCAGCAGCGCCACCGTGGCCTTGGGGTTCGGCGGCTGAGACACATAGTGGGGCACGGCCGCCCAGAACGTCACCGCCGGGATGCCGGCCTGCACACAGGCGTCCTGGAACACCCCGGCGATACCTGTCGGTCCCTCGTAGCGCGTCTCCTCGAGCCCGAAAACCTTCGCCGATTGGGAGGAGTAGGCCGCGCCCGACACCGGAACCGGCCGGGTATGAGGGGTGTCGGCGAGCAGTGCACCCAGGATGACGACCGTCTGCACGTTGAGCTTGTCGGCAATGGCCAGCAGTTCCGCGCAGAAGGTGCGCCAGCGCATATTGGGCTCCACACCGTGCATCAGCACGATGTCGCGGTCCGAACCCGGTGGTCTGCAGTGCGAGATCCGCATCGACGGCCACACCAGCTCGCGGGTCACGCCATCGACCTGCCGAATCACCGGCCGGTTGACCTGGTAGTCGTAGTACGCCTCGTCATCGATCTCGATGATCGGATCGGCCTCCCAGATCGCGTCCAGGTGCTCCAACGCGTCGCTCGCCGCGTCCCCTGCGTCGTTCCAGCCCTCGAAGGCCGCGACGACGATCGTGTCGCTTAGTTCAGGCAGGTCGGGCGGCTTATAGCCGCTCGCATCCGACGGGGTCACCAGGCCAGCGTAAGCCCTGGGTGGCGGCTAGGAGCAGCATCGCCACACGGTTGAAGCGGTGACTGGTGTGACCAGTCGCACCACCGGCGCCCGGCGACACCGTGGAGATGAAATAGGTTCGGCGGCAATCTGGTTAACCTTGTACCTACGGCGGCGATGACTTGGGCGTCCAGACGTCTATCGGGGTGGCAACGTAGACTTTTACCGTCGAGAGGCGTTGCAACGGCTGCGGGATCCACCGGTATCCGCCACGCTCGGCAGAGTCAAGGACGCCTTCCGCTACGGAAGGAACGCACGTGAACGCCTTGCAGCCGAATATCCGCCCCGACTGCACCGACGAACTGAGGGCCACCCTCGGTCGGCGGATCATGGTGATCGACGGCGCGATGGGCACGGCGATCCAGCGGGACCGACCGGATGAGGCCGGCTACCGGGGCGAGCGATTCTCCGACTGGCCGAGCGATCTCGTCGGCAACAACGACCTACTCAACTTGACGCAGCCGCAGATCATCGAGGGTATCCACCGCGAGTACCTGGAGGCGGGTGCCGACATCATCGAGACCAACACGTTCAGCTCGAACGCGGTCTCGATGGCCGACTACGACATGGCCGAGCTGAGCTACGAGCTCAACTACGCAGGCGCGGCCCTCGCGCGGGCGGCCTGCGACGAGTTCAGCACCCCGGAGAAGCCCCGCTACGTCGCGGGCGCCCTCGGGCCGACGACGCGGACCGCGTCGATATCGCCGGACGTCAACGATCCCGGCGCCCGCAACGTCTCCTACGACCAGCTGGTGGCCGCCTACCTGGAAGCCGCCAACGGTTTGGTGGACGGCGGCGCCGACCTCATCCTCGTCGAGACGATCTTTGATTCGCTGAACGCCAAGGCGGCCGTGTTCGCCATCGAGACGCTGTTCGACGAGCGCGGTCGCCGCTGGCCGGTGATCATCTCGGGCACCATCACCGATGCCTCCGGGCGGACGTTGTCGGGTCAGGTCACCGAAGCGTTCTGGAATGCGATCAGGCATGTCAAGCCGATCGCGGTGGGTCTCAACTGCGCTCTGGGTGCGCCGGAGATGAGGCCCTACATCGCCGAGATGTCGCGGATCGCAGACACCTTCGTCTCCTGTTACCCGAACGCGGGCCTGCCCAACGCGTTCGGGTAACAGG
>CAZOIX010000220.1:4214-6603 GCA_964579685.1 uncultured Mycobacterium sp. | reverse complement strand
CCAAGACCCAGCATGAGATCGACTACTGGGTCGATCGCTATGACCCCGCCGCGGTACGGCGCAGCGAGAATTCTTCGCGCGGGCGCCGTGTCGATGTCGCCGATAACGGGGATGGGACCGCCGACCTGGAGGCGCGGTTGTTCACCACCGACGCCGAAGCGCTGGACCAGCGACTGGAGGCCATGGCCGCCGCGGTCTGCGCTGATGATCCGCGCACCACCGACCAGCGCCGCGCCGACGCCCTGGGCGCAATAGGCCACGGCGCCGACCAACTGGTGTGCGGCTGCAACGATCCGCACTGCGCGGCCGCAGGTGTCCAGCCCAGCGCAGTGATCGTGCACGTCATCGCCCACGAAGACTCCCTTTCCGATGACACCCCGGCCCAGTTCGACGGCCAACCACCCCTCGCCGACAAGCCGCTGCGCGAGATGACCATCGTCGACGCGCTGACCGATCCACACCCTCCGGTCGGGCCCGCACCTACCCCGCCTGCGGCGATCCTGGGCGGGGGGATGCTGCCCGGCCCGCTTTTGGCCGCCACGATCGCGGGCACCGCCAAGATCGTGCCGATCCGCCATCCCGGCGATAGCGCACCGGAGCCGCGCTACATCCCCTCGGCGGCGCTGGCGTGGTTCGTGCGCTTCCGGGATATGACGTGCCGCTTCCCCGGCTGCGATGAGCCCGCAACCCACTGCGATATCGACCACACCATCGCCTACCCGCACGGGCCGACCCAAGCATCCAACCTCAAATGCCTGTGCCGAAAACACCACCTGCTCAAAACCTTCTGGGGCTGGCGGGACAAACAACACCCCGACGGCACCGTGGAATGGACCAGCCCGCAGGGCCAGACCTACACCACCCACCCCGGTGCCCGAATCCTGTTCCCCACCCTGTGCCGCCCCACCGCACCCGTCGCGAAAGTCGACGCGCCAACCCTGAGCGCCGACCGCGCGCTGGCCATGCCGCGACGCGCCGCAACACGCACTCACAACCGCACTCGAGCCATCGACGACGAACGGGCCCGCAACCAACCACTGGTCGACGCAGAAATCTCGAAGCGGGACAGACCACCACCCTTCTGATTCCTCCCAGGCACTTCCCAGGTTGCCTCGGCGTTGTCGAGATATGAGCATCCCGCCATACGAACCCCCGACGTCCATGCCCCCGCCAGGCGCCGGCAACACGCTGCTGTGTCCGAAATGCGCCGGAGTCATGAAAACGTACGAGCGCAACGGCATCCACCTGGAGCAATGCGATACGTGCCGCGGCATCTTCCTCGACTTCGGCGAGCTCGAGTCACTGACTCAGATGGAGAACCGGTTTGTTCAGTCCGCACCGCCGCCACCGCCCATGCAGCAGGGCTATGGCGGTTACGACTATGGCCCCGGCTGGGGCCACCGCGGCAACAAGCACTATCGCAAGCAGGGCTTCGGGCGGCTGTTCTTCTCTAGTTAGCCATTCGCGCGCAGGCCGCCAGCAGCAGCTCGTCGTCGGGATGATTTGCGGCGGCCTGCACCACCGCAGCCCTGGCGAAGGGTTCGAGAATCGGCCACGGGTCGCCCGCAGAGATCGCCGGTCCGTCAACGCCGCGGTACGCATCGACGAAAGCCGTCCAATCCCCATCGGGGATCAGACCTGCCGCCCACAAGCCGGCCGGTCGGGCGAGGTCCCACGCCGGGTCGCCGATGCCGAGGTCGTCGACATCGATGAGCAGCCAGGCCGTACCGGCCTTCAGCCGACCGAGCTGCCCCAGATGGAAGTCGCCGTGCACCACCGTCGCGGGCCGACCCGGCGTACCCGAGCGCCAGACCTCGTCGGGCAGTGTGGCCGCCGCCCGCCTTACCGCTTCGGACTTGTCGGGCAGCGAATCGAGTGCGCGGCGTAGCCGTTCGGGCCAGCCGTGCGGCGGCAGCTCCACCGACTGCGCTTCGCGATGCAGGCGGGCCAGTAACACGCCCGCCTCGGCCCAGGGCAGGTCCGCAGGCCGCGGCACCACGGTTTCCACGTAAGGCCAGAACGAGCGCCACCGACCGCCGACCTCTTCGACCGCCGTCGACAGCGGCGACAGCAAAACTCGCGACTCCGCTGCCACACGCAGTCGGGGCGACAACTGACGAGGGTCGGTTCCCGGCCGGTGCAGCTTGTACACGACGTCACCATCGACGACGATCTCTGCACCGGACCGGGTCTGCACCCCTCGACCGTATTTGCAACACGGCAGCTGCAGCCGGAGTCACGCCGATACGGTGTCAGCCTCTCTGCGGATCGGCGGTTGCACGCGGGCTGCCACGTTGATCCGGTTCCACGCATTGATGGTCACCGCCATCGCGATCACCTGACCGAGCTCGCGGTCGGAGAACACCCGCGCGGCGCGCTGGTAGGTGTC
>CAZOIX010000220.1:0-4204 GCA_964579685.1 uncultured Mycobacterium sp. | reverse complement strand
TGCCTCAACTCTGGCATCCCTCTGGCGACCACTCTGGCTCCGCGCGGCGCGCTGGTAGGTGTCATCAGACACGTGACCGTCACCGAGTTCGGTGATCGCCTCGGTCAGCGCCAGCGCAGCCCGCTCACGTTCGCTGAACAGGTTGGGTGCTTCTTCCCACGCCGACAGGACATCCAGCTTCTGCTCGCTGACGCCGTGCTTACGCGCATCACGCGTGTGCATGTCGAGGCAGAAGGCGCAGTGGTTGATATGCGATGCGCGGATCTTGATCAGCTCGCCGAGTTCGACCTCGACGTCCTTGGCCGACGCCGCGCTCAGGGCCATCATCGCGTCGTACAACTCAGGGGACGTCTTGTAGATCTTGATTCGTTGATCCGATTGCAGTGTGTCCAATGTCGTTGTCATGCCACCAACGCTAGCGCCCAAAATCCCATCTGCATGGTTGAATTAGTGGGTGGCTACATGGGCCAATTTCGGGAGCCGCGACCTCCACCTGGATCTGCGCGAATCCATCACCCCGGGTGCCCGCGGCACCCGTGAACTGCTGCTCACCGCCATCCGCGACGCGGTGCGGTCGGGGCGGCTCGCCGCGGGCACCGTGCTTCCACCCTCACGGTCGTTGGCCGTCGATCTGGGATTGGCCCGCAACACCGTCGCCGAGGCGTACGCCGAGCTGGTGGCGGAGGGCTGGCTGGCGTCACGGCAGGGCGCGGGTACCTGGGTGGTCAACACCAGCGGCGCACGGCTGCCCATGCGCCCGCGCGGCGTGGCGGTGGTGCCCAGGCACAACCTGATGCCCGGTAACCCCGACGTGGCGGAGTTCCCCCGCAACGCATGGGCCGCCGCGACGCGACGCGCACTCATCAACGCGCCGACCGAAGCCTTGCGGATGGGCGATCCGCGGGGCCGACCCGAATTGCGCGATGCGCTTGCCGAGTACCTATCGCGGGCGCGCGGGGTCCGGACATCGCCGGACTCGATCGTCATCTGTGCCGGGGTGCGGCATGCCATCGAACTGATGGGTCGCGTGTTCGGGACCCTTCGGCCCATTGCGGTCGAGGCGTACGGGCTCTTCATCTTCCGTGACGCCCTCGCCGCGATCGGAATCTCCACCGTCCCAATAGCTCTCGACGACCATGGAGCGATGGTCGCCGAGCTCGACCAGCACGACGTCCCGGCCGTGCTGCTCACCCCGGCGCACCACAATCCGTACGGGATGGCGTTGCATCCGTCGCGGCGAACCGCGGTCGTCGAGTGGGCGCAACAGACCGACAGCTACGTCATCGACGACGACTACGACGGCGAGTTCCGCTATGACCGCCAACCGATCGGTGCGCTGCAGGCCCTTGGTCCCGAGCGTGTCGTCTACCTGGGATCCGCGAGCAAGAGCCTGTCCCCGGTGCTGCGGTTGGGCTGGATGGTGCTGCCGACCGATCTCGTGGAGGCCGTCATCGATGCCGAAGGCGGACAGCAGTTCTACGTCGACGGCGTCGCCCAGCTGACCATGGCCGAGTTCATCGCCGGGGGCGGCTACAACAAGCACATCCGTCGCATGCGGATGCGGTACCGGCGGCGGCGCGATCTCGTGGTCCAGGCCTTGTCGGCGACCGACGTCACCATCCGTGGCATGGACGCGGGGCTGAACCTGACGTTGACGCTGCCCGACGGCGCCGAACGCGAAGTGTTGCAGCGCGCCGGCGAGGCGGGTGTGGGTCTCCAGGGTCTGGCGATCATGCGCCATCCGCAGGCCGGGCCCGACGTGCCCCGGCCCGACGGCGTGGTCATCGGCTTCGGCACTCCGGCCGATCACGCGTTCGGAGCGGCCCTGGACGCATTGTGCGCCGTGCTCAGCGCCAGCGGACTGGGTGGCTAAGCTGCCCGGGTGGCCGAGCCCCCGATGTCCCCAGGCCTGAGTCTGACGACTCAGGTATGGCGGTTCATCGTCACCGGCGGCCTTTCGGCGATCGTCGACTTCGGTCTCTACGTCGCGCTGCTCTCGGCGGGGTTGCACGTCAACGTCGCGAAGACCATCAGCTTCATCGCGGGGACCACCACGGCCTACCTGATCAACCGGCGCTGGACGTTCCAGGCGCCGCCGAGCACAGCACGGTTCATCGCCGTCTGCGCGCTGTACGCCGTCACCTATGCCGTGCAGGTCGGGATCAACTACCTCTTCTACATGACGTGGGATGACAAGCCGTGGCGTGTCCCGGTGGCATTCGTCATCGCGCAGGGCACCGCGACGGTCATCAACTTCGTCGTACAGCGCGTCGTGATCTTCCGGTTCCGCTAGCGCACGGAACTGTCCAGCGCGCCACCGGCTTCGAGGTCCTGCTCGTCGTACACATCGGCCGCGGCGCGCAACGTGTGCCCGAGGCCGGTGAGGTCGGCGCGCAGGCGGCGCGCCTGCGCCTCGAGAACTCCCACGAATTTCCCGAAACCCGGGGTGCCCTTCTCCTTCCACGCCGCGCCCTGAGTGGACACGCTGTCGGCAACGGCGGTCCGACTCGACGACGCCTCCTCGGCGACCACGTCCATCTGGTCCGCCGACCGGCGCACCTCGGCCGTCGTCACCGACACGTTGCCCTGGGTCATCCCGTCTTGTCCTCGGCGGACAATCGACACGCGATGGAGCCGGAGATCAGTGAGGCTTCGATCGACCCGAAGACCAGCTCCCGCCCATCATCGCTGGTGATCCGAACATCATGGGCCCCTGTCGAGTTCTGCATGGCCGAGCTGTTGGTCAATCCCGCCTCGGCGGCCAGCCGCTCGACTGCCGGCAGAGCGAGGTTCCACTCCTCCTCGGTGAACTTGTGCGTGGAGGTGAGCTTGGCGAAGTAGAGCGACACTCCCGGGCGGCCGTTGTTCTCGCAGCCCGCAGTCATCTCCTCCCGGTGCCACTCCCACGGCGCGCTGGCCGGGACCAGCCGGGTGGCCTCGGCGCGTACGCGCTCGATGAGGTCGAGCATCTGGGCCCTGGTGGTGTCGATATCGGGCAAATTCGCAATGTCCATCTTCGGAACGTCCTCGTTGATGATCGGCGAGTCGTACTTGTCGGTTGAGCCGGAAGTGTCACCACCGCCGCTCTCGCAGCCGGACAGAATGAGCGCTGCGGCCGCGATCGCTGCCGCCAGCACGCGCCCGGCGACCCGCGTCGTGTTCATCGCACCAACCTCTCGTCGCCGTTGTCCAACGGTACGTCGGCCAGTCCTCCGGCGATGATGGCCAGGTTGTAGCCCGTTGTGCGCAGCCGGTTCTGATCGTCCGACCGCGGGTAGTCGGCGTGGGTCTGAGCGCCTGCGCGGGGCACGTTGTCGGTGGGACTCACCGCCGCTTCCGACGACAGTTGTTCGAGCGGCAACGTCGTCGGATTGGGACCGAACTGGCCGAGGTCGCCGGCGGACGGCAGCTCGATCGGCCCCAGGTGCGGGTCGCCGGAGATCCAGTCGCCGGGCGCTGTCATGACGTAGGCGTGCCCGTCGGCGAGGTTCATGTCGACCTCGTCGCCGATGGGCCTGGCGAGCTCGTACGGCACACCGTGTGTGCCGATCTTGGTCACCATGTCGTCGGTATGTCCCAGGCCCGGCGAGCCGTAGAACGCCGCGTCGTCGACGACGCCGGTCTGCCCGAGTTCGGTGAGTGCCTGCGCGGTGGTCAGCGAGCCGTAGGAATGGCCGAACGCCGACAGGTGGACGTCGGAGCCGTGCTCGTTGGTCGCGTTGATACCGCGGTAGAACTCGGCGAGATCGGGCGCCGCCTCGTTGGCCCGGCTCTCGAAGCCCGCCTCCACGACGGAGATGTCCTTGCCAGGAGGTTCGTAGCCGAGCCACGCGATCGTCGACACCTCCTCATCTGGCCGGCCTGCGTACTCGAGCTGGGTGATGGTCTCGTTGCGCAGCGCGGTTGCCTCGTTGACCATGCCCGGCATGCTGGTGGCCCGGGTGTCCACGCCAGGGGTCGTGACGCTGACGTGCTCTGCGGTGTCCGGGTTTCCGACCGCGATCGCGGCTCGGGTCTCGCGTCCGTCGGGGTATTCGAGCAGCATCAGGTACTTGTTCGGGTCGTGGGCCTTGTCGGCGTCGTTGCCCAGCGACATCGCGCCCTTCAGGGCCCTCGCCTCGTCCAGGCGGGCGTGGCGGTCGGCCACCATCCGGTGGTACAGGGCCACATTTGACTGCGTGCGACCGTGGTCGCGCAGATACTG
>CAZOIX010000219.1:0-6605 GCA_964579685.1 uncultured Mycobacterium sp. | reverse complement strand
CCGTGGACGTGTCCTTCCAGACGTCTCCGCCGGTTCTGATGCAGTACATCAACGACAAGTACAGCGGGTTCACGATCGCCACCCATGGCGCGCAGATCGGCAGCGCGCACGGCATCACGGCGAACATCGCGGTCGAAGATCTCGACCTGAACGGTGACGCGGACAGGAAAGGCACGATCGGCGCGGTCAACGCGACCGTCGACTGGACGTCGGAAGGGATGCGGGAATCGGCCAACGCTGCCCTCAAGGAGGCCATCGACGACTACCTCGCGGGCAGTTTCCTCAGTTTCCTGTCGGACTGGATCTCAACCGACGAGGTCGTGACCAGCGTCCACACCGATCCGTCAACCGGCATCGTCACCCTGGAAGGAATGTTCGACAGCCAGATCTCCGTCAAACCGCAGACGACCGCAGACGGCGGCATCCGGCTGGAGATCCAACCCGACAGCTTCACCCTCGGCGGAGATCTGGATCTGCCTCAGGAGGATCTGCAGTCCAAGCTCGACGAGATGACGAGCGGACTCACCGACAACGAATACGGCATTCGCGTGGATTCGCTCGACGTCACGGACAGCGGCGTGGTTGCGAAGTTCTCGGCGAGCAACATCGACATCCCGGCAAGCGATGGGGGTAGTAGCTGCCTCGACATGTGAGCACGTGCACCCAGCGCGTCTGCAGGTACCAGTCGACCTGCAGACGCGCTGGCTTGTCTGCGGAGGTGGTGCGTCGGGTCAGGCCTGCCGAAGCGCCTCGATCTCCAAACTGATGGAGACCTTGTCGCCGACGACGGTGCCCCCGGTTTCCAGGGGCATGTCGATGTCGATCCCGAAGTCCTTGCGGTTCACCACGACCGACGCCGCAAACCCGGCAACCTCCCCGTGCCCCATTCCGGGGCTGACACCGTTGAACTCCAGCTCGAGGGTGACCGGCTTCGTCACGCCCTTGAGGGTGAAGTCGCCGTCGACGAGGTAGCTGTCGCCGTTGGGGCGCACACCGGTCGAGGTGAAGGTGGCGGTCGGATACCGCTCGGCATCGAAAAAGTCCGCGGACCGAACGTGAGCGTCGCGCTGCTCGTTGCGGGTGTTGATCGAGTCGACGGCGATCTCGGCGGTCACCGATGGCGTGCCGTCCTCGGCGACGACGATCGCTCCGCTGAACGTGTCGAAGGTGCCACGCACCTTGCTCACCATGAGGTGGCGGACGGAGAACCCTACGGTCGAGTGCACGGGATCGATGGCCCATGTACCGGTGGTCAGGTCAGTGGCGACGGCGGCGGTCATATTGAGGTCTCCTTGCGTACGGGCGCCGGCCTGCCCGACACCTTCGAGGAGATCAACCGGACTATAGTCCGCTTCTATTCCCCGACCGCGTCAGCCCCTATCGCCCCAGACGGCCTGGGCGCCGGCGTCACCGATCCGCACCACCGCGACAATCGAGGACACCCCCACCACCAGGGTGACGACGGCGAGCACGGCCGCCGCCGCCTTCCGGGGTCGGTCCGAACGACTCTCCACCCAATGCAGCACCGCCAACAACACGGCGACGATCAGCAGGGCGACCGAGAAGTAGATCATCCACTCTCCGCGCTCGGCATGTTCGACCAGGATCGGCCGCGGCGGACCACCCCGCTCCAGAAGCCACTCGCCTGCTGACGTGGTCAATGGTGTCAGCACCGTCGTCACCACGGCGAAAGCCAACACCAACCACACCAAACGTCGACGCGCCGCGGGCCAGAAAGCACACAGGATCTCCAGCAGCGCGGTCAAGGGTGCGAGCACCACGACGCCGTGGACGAGCAAGGCGTGCGCAGGAAGTCCGGAAATGGTGTCCATAACGCTCCAAGGGGTTGAGGACTGCGGCACCAAAGCTATACGGGCGGCAACCGCAGGGGGCCGGATTCGAGCTTAACTTTCGTTAAAGCTAGATGCAGCAGCGCATTTCGCCACCGATTGTTAGGTAAGGCTAGGCAGCCAACGGCGTGTATGTCGTGGAGCGCTGCCGCGCCGGACGGCCGATTCCCTGTGCGATCGCTGCGAGTTCTTCGACGCTCTTGGCCGAGCCGAACTCGGAGCCCGCCATTCGCGAGATGGTCTCCTCCATCAGCGTGCCACCCAGATCGTTGGCGCCCCCGTTGAGCATCACCTGCGTACGCTCGACGCCGAGCTTGACCCAGCTGGTCTGGATGTTGGAGATCCTGCCGTGCAGCATGATCCGTGCCAGCGCGTGCACAGCACGATTGTCGCGGTGCGTCGGGCCGGGGCGCGCCCCGCCCGCGAGATACAACGGCGAGCTCTGGTGGACAAACGGCAGCGGTACGAACTCGGTGAAACCCCCTGTGCGGTCCTGGATCTCGCGCAGCACGCGAAGGTGGGAGACCCAGTGGTGCGGCGCATCGACGTGGCCGTACATCATCGTCGAACTCGAACGCAGCCCGACTTCATGTGCGGTGGAGACGACTTCGATCCACATCGATGTCGGCAGCTTGCCCTTGGTCAGCACCCACCGCACCTCGTCGTCGAGGATCTCGGCGGCCGTACCGGGAATCGAGCCCAGCCCCGCCTCGCGGAGGCTCGTCAGCCATTCCCGGATCGAAAGCCCGCTCTTGGTAACGCCGTTGACGATCTCCATCGGCGAAAACGCATGCACATGCATCGACGGCACCCGAGCCTTGACCGCACGCACCAGGTCGGCGTAACCGGTCACCGGCAGTTCCGGATCGATACCACCCTGCATGCACACCTCGGTGGCGCCGGCGACATGCGCTTCCCACGCCCGGTCGGCGACCTCGTCGACCGACAGCGAGAACGCATCCGCGTCACCCTTGCGCTGGGCGAATGCGCAGAACCGGCAGCCGGTGTAGCAGATGTTGGTGAAGTTGATATTGCGGTTGACGACGAAGGTCACGTCGTCACCAACGGTATCCCGTCGCAGCGAATCCGCCAGTGCGGCAACAGCATCCAATGCGGGACCGTCCGCCATCGCGAGGGCGAGGTACTCGTCGTCGGAGAGTGCGGCCGGATCGCGCTCGGCGGACCGTAGCGCCGCGGCCACGTCGGTATCGATGCGCTGCGGAGCCTGGGCGGTGAGTTCGTGCACCTTCTCGCGGATCGACTCCCAGTCGCCGAACGCGCTCGACAGGTCGCTGCGGGTCTCGGTGAGCCGGCCCGCCTCGTCGATCGCTGAGTGAAGATCGGTGCGGCCCAAAGATTCGGTGGCCTCATCGGGTTCCTGCCATGGCCGCCCGACGGGGTTGACGTCGCGCGCCAGGCCGGTCTCCGGGTCGGCCAGCGCGTCGACGTGACCGCGCACTCGCGGATCGATCCACGCCGCGCCCGCGGCCACATACTGCGGCTGCGCGGTCAGTCGCTGCACCAGGTCGTAGCCGGCCTCGGCCGTCACCGCGGACAATTCATCGAGTGCGGGCCAGGGCCGCTCGGGGTTGACGTGATCCGGCGTCAGCGGCGATACCCCGCCCCAGTCGTCGACACCGGCGCCGATGAGCGAGTGGCACTCGGATCGCGATACCAGGTTCGGTGGCGCCTGGATGCGCACCTTCGGTCCCATCACCAGGCGCGTGACGGCCACCGTGGCCAAGAAATCCTCGAAGCCCGCATCCGGCTCTGCGCGCATGGCGGTGCCGGCCTTCGCCCGGAAGTTCTGCACGATCACTTCCTGAACGTGTCCGAACTCTTTGTGCGAGCGGCGGATCGCGTGAATCGTTTCCGCGCGTTCCGTCAGTGTCTCCCCGATCCCGACCAGCAGGCCCGTGGTGAACGGGATCGACAGGCGGCCCGCGTCGGCCAGTGTGCGCAGCCTGATGTCCGGATCCTTGTCCGGACTGCCGTAGTGGGCCAGGCCCTTGGTCTCGAACAAGCGCCGCGACGTCGTCTCCAGCATCATGCCCATCGACGGCGCCACCGGCTTGAGCCGCGACAGCTCCGACCAGCTCATCACACCCGGGTTCAGATGCGGCAGCAGCCCGGTCTCCTCCAGCACCCGGATCGCCATTGCGCGTACGTAGTCCAGGGTCGAGTCGTAGCCGCGCTCGTCGAGCCACTGCCGGGCCTCGTCCCATCGCGCCTCGGGGCGATCACCGAGCGTGAACAGCGCCTCCTTGCAACCCAATTCGGCGCCGCGGCGCGCCACTTCGAGGATCTCGTCGGGCTCCATGTACATTCCGGCGCCCTGCGCCCGCAGCTTGGGTGGCACGGTGACGAACGTGCAGTAGTGGCAGGTGTCCCGGCACAGATGGGTGACCGGAATGAAGACCTTGCGCGAATAGCTCACCGGTAGCCGCCCGGTGCCTCCCCGGCGGCCTGCGGCCTCCAGACCCGCGTCGCGTACCCGGGCCGCACTAGTGCACAGATCCGCAAGGTCATCTCCGCGCGCGGCCATCGCGACCGCGGCTTCCTGGACGTTGAGTGCGACACCGTCGCGTGCCCGTCGCAGCACCCGCCGCAGACCGGCGCGGCTGGGCGCAGCGGACTTCGGCGGAACCACGGGGCTTCCCAGATCGGCGCCGTGCTGAGGGTTCAGAGCCACTCCCGTGTAACCCCGCGTTCGTTGAGGATCATCCGTACGTCTCACATTCTGAAACACGGGCGCCTGACATATCGGCCACAGTAGTCCGCGTGTTGACGGGCGCGGCGGCTGCCGTCGTGCACGCCGATGTCAACGCTCAGGTGTTCGCGTGCCGCCACAGCACGGCCGCGGGAGGCAGGGCGCCGAGTGCGATGAGCAATAGTGCCCCGTACGCCAGGATCCCCGCGCCGCCGTACACGATGTCGTCGCCCGGGCCGCCGAACGACAGCAGCGCCACGGTCGCCAGCCAGGTCCACAGCGGTAGTGCCGCCGCCCTCGGCGATGAGGTCCAGTGCAGTGCCGCCCACACCAGCGCGGCATTCACCAGGCCTGCGATCAGGGCGCTCACCGGGAACGGCCATGAACCCAGCCGGGACGGAAGGAAGAACGACACCATGATCGCGCATAGGACACCGTCGATTGCGAGCAGCGTCAGAACAAGAACACGCTGGTAGTCAGCGCTGGGTGGCGGCGAACTCAGGTCGGGATGCTGTCGATCACGGAGGCGATGGAACCGAGAACCCACTGGAAGCTGTCCAATCGGTCCTGCCAGTGCTGCAGGTTGGGATCCAGGTCCTGGTCCATTGTCATCCCTTCCACGCGCCGCCGGAGTTGTGGGCAGCTTACCGCGTGCCCCCTACGCTATTCGAGGTTCAGGCCCGCCAGCAGGTCGGTTTCCCATCCGCGGTCATCCCGCGCGCCCGCCGCACCCGAGACCAGGATGTAGTGCTCGAGTGCGGCGACGGGCAACGCGATGTTGTTCGACAGCGCCAGCGACCGGCCGTCGGGCGCGACGGTGACCTGCGTGGCGTGCGCCTGCAATGCCGCCACCTTGGCCGGCAGCTGCTCGGGCACGTCGATGACCGCGTCGATCGCCTCGTCGGGGTGGACGAAGGGCACGTCGTCGACGGAAACCCGGATCCACTCCGGTGGCACGTCCCCGAGGTCGTTCAGACCGACAGCGACCGCGGTCTTCGCCAGCACGGTCCAGTACACCTTCGGTACCGCCCACGGCTGGCCCGGATACTCGTCATTCGCCGCGGCCGCGACGGCAGCCATCGTCACCTCATGGGTGTGAACGTGATCGGGATGGCCATAGCCACCCGCCGGGTCATAGGTGACGACGACGTGCGGGCGCATGTCGCGGATGATCGCGACCAGAGCCCCCACGGATTCGGCGGGGTCGGCATCGATGAAGCGCTGATGGTGCCGTGGTTGCGTGCCGTCCATCCCCGAGTCGCGCCAGCGCCCGGCGCCGCCGAGAAAGGTCGGCTCGTCGACGCCCAGCGCGTGCAACGCCGCGGTGAGCTCTGACACCCGGAATCCGCCGAGTTGGTCGGCGGCGTCGACGGCCAGCTGCGCCCACCGGTCGCCGATCACCTCACCCTCCTCGCCCAGCGTGCACGTGACCACCTGCACCCGCGCGCCGCGGGCGACGTAGTGCGCGATCGTCGCACCCGTCGTCAACGTCTCGTCGTCGGGATGCGCGTGGACGAACAGCATCCGCGGACTCTCCATTGGCACAGCTTGCCCGATCGCCGGCATATAGATTCACCTGGTGTCGCGCCGCACAGTCGAGTTCGGGTGCGCGATCATGATCGTCGGCCTACTCGCCGGGGTCGCGGGTGCCGCCACCACGTTGCTCCTGCACGCCATCGAGCACCTGACGTACCACTACACCTTCGGCACGCTGCTGTCCGGCGTCGGTGGCAGCAGTCACGTGCGGCGCGCGGTCGGTCCGATGATCGGCGGTGCGCTCGCCGGCTTCGGGTGGTGGATGCTGCGGCGCAGGACGACCGTTCCACCGTTGGCCGAGACGATCGCCGCGCATCGATCCATCCCCCGGCTGGCGATGTCCATCGACGCGGGCCTTCAAGTGCTGCTCGTGGGTTCGGGTGCATCGCTGGGACGCGAAGGCGCCCCTCGCCAACTCGCCGCTGCGCTTGGCGATTTCGGCACCGCGCGACTGGCACTCACCGTGCGCGACCGGGAGATCCTGCTCGCCTGCGCGGCCGGCGCCGGGT
>CAZOIX010000218.1:838-6630 GCA_964579685.1 uncultured Mycobacterium sp. | reverse complement strand
GGTGGTGACCACGCGCCTCGCACGCACCTCGATGTCCTCACCGGCGAATGTGCGCACTCGTCCGTGACCCAGATACTCGCTCATCGGCAGGTAGGTCACGCGGCCCGTCGGCAGCAGGTGGTTGCGCATCACGGCGTCGAAGTAGGCGCACACCTCGCCGCCGCTGGCCAGCTCGTAGAACCCCGCGTTGAAGCCGGTCTGGTCGATGGTGTCGCTGCCCAGGGGCCGCGAGTTCACGCCGTAGTAGGCCGACGGCTGATGAAGCCGCACGAAGGGATAGGCCGTCGTCCAGTGGCCACCGGGCTGGTCGTTGCGATCGACCACCACCACCGTGGCATCCGATTCGGCCACCAGCGTGTCGGTGAATGCGAGGCCCATCGCGCCCGCGCCCACCACCAGGTAGTCGGCCTCAATGGTCGCCATGCTCGCCCTAGCCCACCCCGCCGAAGAACGTGGCCACGTCCTCGACGAACAGTTCGGGCTGCTCGAACGCCGCGAAGTGGCCACCGCGCGGCATATCGGTCCAGTGGGTGATGTTGTACCCGGCCTCGCACCAACTACGCGGCGCCTTGAGGATCTCCTTGGGGAACGCGGCGACCCCGGTCGGAAGCTCGACGCGGTCGAAGCTGCCGAACGCGTTGAAACTCTCCCAGTAGAGCCGGGCCGACGACGCTGCCGAAGCGGTCAGCCAGTAGAGCATCACGTTGTCGAGCATCTCGTCCTTGGTCAACACGTTCTCCGGGTCGCCGTCGCTGTCAGTCCAGGCCCAGAACTTCTCCACGATCCAGGCGAGCTGACCCGCGGGGGAGTCGACCAGCCCGTAGCCGAGGGTCTGCGGACGCGTCGACTGTTGCTTGGAGTAACCCGAATCCCACTTTTGGTAGTACTCCGCGCGCTCGAGCGCCTGCTTCTCATCGTCGGTCGGATCGTCGAGATTTCCTGGCGGAAATCCCAGCGGCATGTTCAGGTGGA
Organism: uncultured Mycobacterium sp.; assembly: GCA_964579685.1. Taxonomy (GTDB): domain Bacteria; phylum Actinomycetota; class Actinomycetes; order Mycobacteriales; family Mycobacteriaceae; genus Mycobacterium. The sequence continues at coordinate 5,658 of CAZOIX010000218.1, read as the reverse complement.
TGGCCACGCAGCGGCCGGCGTTGCGACCGATCTGGGTGGTGACGGCGGCGCCCCAGTCGCCGCCCTGCGCACCGAAACGCTCGTATCCCAGCCTGCCCATCAGGGTGTCCCACGCCGTCGCGATCTTTTCGATGCCCCAACCGGCGCTGGTGGGTTTGGCCGAAAAGCCGTACCCCGGCAGTGACGGACACACGACGTCGAAGCCGCGCTCGGTCAGCGGCTCGATGACCTTGTGAAACTCCACGATCGATCCGGGCCAGCCGTGGGTGATCAGCAACGGAAGGGCGTCGTCGCGCCCGCATCGCTGGTGGATGTAATGGATGTCCAGCCCGTCGATTTCGGTGGTGAAATGATCGAAGCGGTTCAGCGCTTCCTCGCGGGCGCGCCAGTCGTAGCCGTTGGCCCAGTAGTCGGCGAGTCGTCGCGTGTAGGCCAGCGGGATGCCCTGGCTCCAGTCGTCGACGCACTCCGGGTCCGGCCAGCGGGTGCGCGCCAGCCTGACCCGCAGGTCGTCGAGATCGGCGTCGGGAACCGCGATGCGAAACGGGGTGATCAGCGAGGGGTCAGCCATGCCCCCATCCTTACCCCCACCCTCGCCGAGCCTGCGGCCGGATCGCGAATTTCCACCGATTCGCGATCTGTGCGCAGTGTGGACGCGACGATAGGGCGATGAAGTCCTCCGACGCAGGGCCGACGGACATCCCGATCCTCGAGGAGACGATCGGCGCGAACTTCGAACGCACGGTCGCAGCCAACCGCGACGGCGACGCGCTTGTCGATATGGCAAGTGGTCGGCGATGGACGTATGCCCAGCTCGACGCCGAGATCGACGTGATCGCCCGCGGCCTGATGGCGCTGAAAATTCACGCCGGTGAACGGGTCGGCATCTGGGCGCCGAACTGTCCGGAGTGGACCATCGTGCAATACGCGACGGCGAAGATCGGCGCCATCCTGGTCAACATCAATCCGGCCTACCGCACGCACGAACTCGCATATGTGCTGAAGCAGTCGGGCGTGCGAACCCTGATCTCCGCCACGTCGTTCAAGTCGTCGGACTACGTGGGCATGGTCGACGAGGTGCGGTCGGACACACCTGATCTGCGGGAGGTGCTCTACCTCGGTACCGACGACTGGCGCGACCTGCAACAGCGAGCCGACTCGGTCTCCGGCGACGACTTGCGGACGAGGACGAACTCGCTGGACCGCAACAATCCGATCAACATTCAATACACCTCGGGCACAACGGGTTTCCCGAAGGGAGCCACGCTGTCGCACCGCAACATCCTCAACAACGGGTACTTCACCACCGAGCTCATCAAGTTCGGCCCCGAGGACCGGCTGTGTATCCCCGTGCCGTTCTATCACTGTTTCGGCATGGTGATGGCCAATCTGGGCTGTACGAGTCACGGTGCCACCATGGTCATTCCCGCGCCGGCGTTCGACCCGTCACTCACCCTCAACGCCATCGAAACCGAAAGGTGTACAGCAGTTTACGGAGTTCCGACGATGTTCATCGCGATGCTCGGTGACCCCGACCTCGCCCAGCGCGACCTGTCATCGCTGCGGACGGGCATCATGGCCGGTTCGGTCTGCCCCGTCGAAGTCATGAAGCGCTGCGTCAACGACATGAACATGACCGAGGTCGCCATCGCCTACGGAATGACCGAGACGTCACCCGTGTCCTGCCAGACGCTGATCGACGACGACCTCGAACGGCGTACCGGCTCGATCGGCCGGGCCCATCCGCACGTCGAGATCACCATCGTCGACACCGAAACCGGTGAGGTCGTCGAACGCGGGCAGACCGGCGAATTCTGTACGCGCGGCTACTCGGTCATGCTCGGCTACTGGGAGGACGAGGCCAGGACACGGGAAGCGATCGACGCCGACGGATGGATGCACACGGGTGATCTCGCGGTGATGCGCGCCGACGGCTACTGCAACATCGTGGGACGCATCAAGGACATGGTGATCCGCGGCGGCGAGAACATCTACCCGAGGGAGATCGAGGAGTTTCTGTACACCCATCCAGACATCGACGATGCGCAGGTCATCGGTGTGCCCGACGAGAAGTACGGCGAGGAACTCTGTGCGTGGGTGCGGATGAAGCCCGGCAGACGTCCGCTGGACGCGCAGGCGTTGCGTGACTTCGCCGGCGACAAATTGGCCCACTACAAGATTCCGCGGTACGTCCACGTCGTCGACGAGTTCCCGATGACGGTCACCGGCAAGGTGCGCAAGGTCGAGATGCGTGCTGAAATGGTCGAACTTCTCGGCCTCGACTCCTGAGAGGGATGAATTTTGGTGACCGCCGGAGTCTCTATCCACGTGACTTCCGCCTCGACGTGTGCGCGACGCGCGTGCGCAGCGCTTGCGGTCGCCTCAGCGGGGCTGCACGCGGCCATGCTCGGCCACGCCGGCACGGTGATCGCTGCCGGCTTACTCGGCGCGATGATCATGGCGTGTTTGTACTGCGCCCGCGAACTGTGGCGTGACGGCACCGCGCGGGCCTGGGTGGTCGTCGCGTTGATGAACCTCGCCATGATCGCGTTTCACCTGCCCGGTCCCGCTCATCACCACGGAACCGCCAACGCCGAGGCGCCACCGTCGTCGACACTGATGACGGCGGCGACATTGCTGGAGCTCACCGAGGTCGTCGCCGCGGCCACCGCGCTGTACATCGGCAGCCGCGGCCGCGTCCCGCACCTAGCGGTACACCAGGCCACTGAGCCGTCGCGCCAGCGCCAGCCGAACTGACGGCACCCGCCCGAGGAGGCTGATCGCGGCGTTACGCACCGGGCGCGCAGCGCGCGGCAGCGTGGCAAGCCTCGTCAGCCGATCCGTCATCGCCACAACGTCTTTCGCGATCGGTCGGCGAACGGTGCTGTAGTCGTCCAGCAGGCTGTCCGGCGCGCCGCCAAGGACGGCCGCCAGTGCGTCGCCCAACGCAATGGCGTCCTGGATGCCCAGGTTCATGCCCTGGCCACCGGCGGGGCTGTGCACATGTGCTGCGTCCCCGGCGAGGAGCAGGCGACCCGCGCGGTAGGTGTCGGCGACGCGGTGGTGGACCCGGAACCGTGACCCCCAGACGACGTCGGTGACAACCAGTCGCGGCGTACCCGCGCGGGCGTCGAGGATCTGTTGGACGAACTCGGTGGACGGGTGCTCGGGGGCATCGGCGACCGGTGCAACGATGCGGTAGATGGCGTCGGGCAGCGGTGCCACGACAGTCAGTCCGGCCGTGGCCCAGAACAGGATGACCTCGTCGGGCGGCGCATCGCCGGCGAGTCTGACGTCGGCCAGCATGAACGACTCGTCGTACTGGCCGCCCTCGAAACCGATGCCGGCCTCTTCGCGCACCACGCTGTGTATGCCGTCGGCGCCCACGGCGTAGCGCGCGCGGATGATCTCGCCGTCCTCGAATGTCGCGGTCACACAGTCGGTGTCCTGCGCGATCGCGGTCGCCTTCTTCGGCCGCAGCACAGACCCGCCGAGTTCGTCGAGACGCTCGAGCAGCAACCGCTCGGTCGTCGACTGCGGAACCATCAGCGAATACGGATAGTCCGTCGGCAGATCACTGAAGTCGATCGGGATCAACGTGCGGCCCCGGTCGCGAATCGTGAAACGGGGCGCGGGCACCCCCTCTTTGACCAACCGCCTGGCCACATCGAGGTCTTCGAGAACCTCCAGCGAGCGGGCGTTCACCACCGCCGCACGAGAGGTGTTGGCTCCGGCCGCCTGTTGATCGACGACGGTTGTCGCCACGCCATGGGCGACGAGCGAGGCCGCCAGCGTCAACCCCGTCGGACCTGCGCCGATAACGAGAACATCGGTGTCGTACATGTCCTTGTCCCTTCACTTTCCGTACCTATGCCAACGCTTGTTGGCATAGATGATTCCCGGTGAGGGGAACAATGTCAACAATTGTTGGCATACAGTTGTTGGCATGCGTAGATCGGCTGAGCAGACCAAGTCGGTGATCCTGGCGGCGGCCAGGGAGAGATTCGCCAAATCGGGATTCGATCGGGCCACCATCAGGGCCATCGCCGCGGACGCCAACATCGACCCGTCCATGGTGATGCGCTACTTCGGCAGCAAGGACCAGCTCTTCGCGGCCGCCGCCGATTTCGACTTGGAGCTCCCGGATCTGTCGGGCGTGGGACCCGACGAACTCGGAGCCGCACTGGTCGACCACTTCATCAACCGGTGGGAACGCGATGAGGTGCTCGTCGTGCTGCTGCGGGCAAGTGCCACCAATGCCGAAGCGGCCCAACGCATGCGGACGATGTTCGCAAGCCAACTGATGCCGGTCATCGCGAAGATCAACCCTAACGAGCCGGAACGCCGCGCCGCGCTGATCGCCACGCAGACGCTCGGGCTGGCGCTGTGCCGGTACGTGCTGCAACTGCCGCCGATCGTCGCCATGCCGCGGGAGGAAGCGGTCGCCTGGCTGGGACCCACCGTTCAGCGCTACCTCGACGCGCCCTAGATAATCAGCGGTGATGTCGACCCCGAGCCTCGTCCTGATCGCCGCCGCCACGTTCGTCGCCTGCGCTCTTCTCGGAGGGGGCCTCTACGAAACGGTCGTCGTCGACCCGGTCTGGCCCAAGCGGCCCGGCATCGTTCAGCCGCGCAATGGGGGCATATCGCGGCGCCGGTTCTGGATTCCCGCGCACACCGCGTTCGAGGTGCTGCTGATCATCGCGCTCATCGCCGCCTGGCACGACGCCGACGTGCGGATTGCCCTGCTGGTGGCACTGATCAGCCATGCCGTGATGCGAGTGTGGTCGTTCGTGGATCTGGTGCCCAAGGCGGTGGAC
>CAZOIX010000218.1:0-828 GCA_964579685.1 uncultured Mycobacterium sp. | reverse complement strand
ATCCCTCGGCAGTCGACGAGGCCGCCGCGCTGGCGTGGACCCGGCGCAGCCTGCTGCGGTTACCGCTGGACCTGGTCACCTGCGTGGCGATGCTCGCGGCGCTGGCGATCGCCTGAAAAGGGTCAGGCCTCGATTTCCCCCGCGATCTTGCGTTCGATGCTGGCGCGGGTGACCGCGGGCAGCACGATCAGCCCGTCGAGTTCCTTCTGGGCGCGTGCGTAGGCGGTCTTGCGCTCCTCGTTGGTCGCGCCGCCGTCGGACGCGAGGCGCAGCAGATGCTGGGCACGTTCGAGGCGTTCCTGCGCTTCGGCGGAGAAGTCACTGCGGCGCCTGCGCGTCGCTTCGGTCTCGGCCACGTCGAATGCGGCGACGTACTCGTGCACCGCATCGCGGTAGTCCAACTGCGCGCCGCGGTCATCGAGGATGTCGTCGACGTTGTCTGGGCGCAGTAGGTCAGCGTGGCTGCGCGCCTTGTGGAAGGCGATGGTCAACGGGTCGCGCATATCGGTCATCAGCGGGAAATCCAACAGCCTGGCGACGTCGATCTCGTACTCCAGCCAGCGGGCGTCGGTGTTGTCGTGGCGGGCCAGCACTTTCGTCATCTCGCGGCGGTTGGCGACCTCGTTGGTGCGGGCCCGGCCCGATGCCTCCGCAAGCGCGACCTTGGTCTGCTGCTTGATCCGGTAGCGCTCGAGCCGTCGTTGCGCGCGGCGCTCATTGGCCGCCTGCACCGCCCGCAGGCCACCGCCGATCACGCCACCCAGCGGGAAGATCAGCCACCAGAAGTTTCCGGCGAAATGCAGCAGAGCTTCCACAATCCCAGAATGC
>CAZOIX010000217.1:0-6653 GCA_964579685.1 uncultured Mycobacterium sp. | reverse complement strand
GTTGTAGGCGGTCACCGAGAAGTAGACGCTGTCGCCCCTGTTTCCGCTGATCCGGTAGCGCCTGTTCGGATCGACCGGGCACATGAAGTAGTAGGCGTCGGTGTTGTCGCCGCCCCATCGGCGGTCGGGCCGCACCGGCGAGTTGACCTCCACCCACAGCGGCCGGCTGGGATCGGCGAACAGATAGGTGTCGAACGCGACGCCGAGCGTGGTCGCCAACATCCGGTAACCGTCGGCGATGTGCCGGTCATCGGTCACCGCACGGTCACCCTCGAGGAAGGTGCGGTCCAGACCGCCGAGCGTGTCGAGCAGTTCGCGCCAGGCTGCGGTCGATTCGTGTTCGGTCACGCGCTGATGCCTCTCGTGATGAACTCGGCGGTGCGCTCCAGCCACGCCTCGTCCAACGTCTCCGCGTGGGTGATGAGCGCCAGGAAGGTGATGCCGGCGAGCGCGTCGACGATGTCGGCGGGCGTGACCTCCCCGCGAACCTCACCGCGATTACCCGCGGCTTCCAGCCAGTCGTCCAGACCGTCGGACAGGATGTGGACGAAGCGCTCGAGGAGCGCGGTGTGCAGCGTGGGGTCTGCGGCCAACTCTCCGACCAGACCGGGCAGCGCCGCCAGGGCGGCCGGGGTGGTCAGGATGCCGACCGCTCTGCGCATCATCTCGCGGATGTCGCCGAGCACGCTCCCGGTTGTGGGGAGCTCGGTGTATTCGGTGACCGGGAACACGGCCTCGTGTACCAGGTGCGCCTTGCTGGGCCAGCGACGGTAGATCGCCGGCTTGCTGGTGCCCGCGCGCCGGGCGATGGCGTCCACCGACAGGGAGTGATAGTCGGTCTCGCCCAGCAGCTCGACGGTGGCATCCAGAACCGCGCCGTCGATGCGCGGATCGCGCGGTCGACCAATTTCAACCATCATTATGAAACTGACAGTAACATAAGTTGCCGTGACCGACGCGACAGCCGCCTCCGCCCGCACCGTCCAGCTTGACGACCTCGCCGAACCCCGGTTCTCACCCGAGGCCGAACCGCTGCGCCAGATGATGGCAGCGATGGCGCCCGATTGCCCACTCGATGCAGAAGCGATGCACGCCAAAGCCCGCACCGAGACCGGGCTCGACGATTTCGGTGCCACCGACTATCGCGAACGCCTCGATGTGTATCTTGCTGCGCTGCAGGATATTCCGGGACTCCATGCCGCCGGAATCGTCAATTTTCACGCTCAGATCGTGCAGTGGCTGAAGAACAGATTGCTGCTGACCGACCTGTTGACCCGGCACCCGGAAATCCACGACATCGAGCTCGAGCCGCCTGTGGTGATCGCCGGACTGCCGCGCACGGGCACCACACATCTGCACAATCTGCTCGCCGCGGCGCCGACATTTCGCACCATTCCGTACTGGGAGAGCAACGAGCCATTTCCTTTGCCATCGGAGCATGGGGTGGTACCGGATCCGCGCCGAGCCCGGATGGATGTCGCGGTGGAGGTGATGAATCTCGTGATGCCCTACTTCCCGCTGATGCACGAGATGACCACCGACCACGTGCACGAGGAGATCCAGCTGCTGGCCAACGACTTCTCGACCATGCTCTTCGAAACCCTCGGGCACGTTCCGAGCTGGCGCGACTACTACCTGTCCCACGACCAGACTCCGCACTACGAGCACCTGGCCGTCCAGCTGAAGGCGCTGCAATTTCTTCGCGGCGGGCGACGCTGGCTACTGAAGTCGCCCCAACACCTCGAACAGCTGCCCGTGCTGGACGCCGTGTTCGATGGCGTGATCGTCGTCTGCACGCACCGCGACCCGGTGCCCGTGGTGCTCTCGATGCTCGCGATGCTCACCTACAGCGCACGTATGCACTGCTATCCGGTGCCGGTGCGCGAGATCGCGGCGACGTGGATCGATCGCCTCGAGCTGATGCTCAACGCGTTGGTTCGCGATCGGGACCTACTCCCGCCGGAGCGTTCGATCGACGTCCGGTTCGACGATTTCATGGCCGACGAAATGGGCGTCGCCTCAAAGATTTACGATCTCGCCGGCGAGCCGCTGCGGGACGAAGCGCGGGTGGCGATCGAGGAGTACCTCACCGGACATCAACGCGGCCGGCTGGGCCGTATCGCGACATCAGCAGAGATGTTCGGCCTCGACGAGGGCGATATGCGCGACCGCTTCAGCCGTTACTCTCAACGCTTCCTGGCGTGACGGCGGCACTAGGTGCGTAGCGCGTCCAGCAGCCGATCGAGGTCATTCTCGTTGTTGTAGAGATGAAAACCCACCCGGATCGCGCCCGCGCGCACCGAGGCGCGGATGTCCGCGCGCTCCAGCCGTTGCGCCGCACCTTCGATCGGCAGCGACACGATCGCCGAATCCTGCTGCGGAAGGTCCAGTTCGGCCCGCAGCCGGTCGGCGAGTCCCAGGCAGTGCGCCTGCACCGCATCGCGGTCCAGCGACGCCAGCCAGGGCAGTGTGAGTCCGGCGCCAAGAGCACTGAACCATGTCGGCGACACATCGAAACGCCGGGCATTGTGCGCCAGGCGAAGCGGCAGCCCGTAGATCGTCTGCCACGGTGATTCCCCTGCGTACCAGTTCGCGGCATGGGGTGTCATGGCGCGACTCACTCTGTCGCTCAACGACACCCACGTCGTACCACGCGGCGCCAGTAACCACTTGTAGACCGCGGCCACGGTGACATCCACCCAGTCGAGGTCGACTCGCTGCCATCCGAGCGCCTGCGTGATATCGACCACGGTCAAGGTCTCGGTCCCCGCCACCGTGTTGCGCAGCGTATCCATATCGAGGACCGCGCCGTTGCCGGACTGCACGAGACTGACTGCCACGACATCGAAATCGGCTGCGGCGGTCACCAGTTCGTCGGCGGGAAGTTCGGTGACGGTAACCCCTCGACCCACCTGGGCGGCGAACGGGAAGGTGGTGCTGGTGAACTCATCGGGCACGGTGACCACCCGCGCGCCGTCGGCGACGGCGGCCGCCACCAGCCCGAGCGCAGACGAGACGGTGGTCGACATGGCGACCGAGTCGACAGGGACACCGGTGAGTGCGGCGTAACCGGCTCGTCCGGCATCCACGCCCGCGTCGAACAGCGGGACGTCCATGTCGCCGTTCTGCCATCTGCCGATGAAGTCCAGCAGTGCGTCGACGAGAAACTGCGGCGGCAGGCCGTAGGTGGGTGAATTGAGAAATCCATCGGCACCGAGGAACTCAGCGCCGAATGCTTCCCGTGTCATGGCGTGGGCGGTTCTTCGCCACGCAGCCGGGCCTGCAGTTGTTCGCGGTCCTTGCGTCGCCGTTCGTCGAGCACCGCGATGCTGGCCGTCGCCCGACGGCGCAACGGGGCGAACATCCAGATGCCGAGCGGCAGCGCGATCACCACGGCGAACAGCAGGGCCACGACGAGGGGAAAGTCGCGTACCCCGAGCAGGTGGCCGGCGCCGAAGATCACCGCGGTCAACGCGACGACGAGCAGCAACCTGGCCAGCACATACGCCGCCAGGTCCACGACGAGCCGAGAGCCCGGCCGATTGTCCGACACGGCCCGAGCCTACCGACGGCGCGTATATTCGGAACAAGGAGGTTTTCAGTGGCTTATTTGTTCGCGATTCTCGTCTTGGCCGGCCTGGTTTATGTGGGCCTGCGGCTGATGCGGGCGAACGCCACCCGGACCCACACCCGCACCATCGGCCCGGATGACGATCCTGATTTCCTGCGCCGGCTCGGCCCCGAGAACAGGCCGCGGTAGACGTCGAATCAGCTCACGCCCGCGCGCCCGGGAAATCCGCTGAGACCAGCGCCGCCAGTTCGAGCAGCGCCTCCCGCGTCGCAGGCTTCAGGCGTTCGAGGCTGATCTCGGCGCCTTCTTCGAGATGCGGATCGAACGGCACCTGCAGCACGGCCCGACACCGCCGGTTGAAGTGGTCGACGACCTTGGTCATGTCGACCTTGCCGGAACGCGGACGGACCGCGTTGACCACCGCGATCGAGTTGCGGACCAGGTCCTCGTGCCCGTGCGCATCCAGCCAATCCAGCGTGGCCGATGCGCTGCGGGCCCCGTCGACCGACCCGGAGCTGACCACGATCAGCGCGTCCGCCTTGGCCAGCACCGCACCCATCGCGGAGTGCATCAGGCCGGTGCCACAGTCGGTCAGCACCAGGCTGTAGAAGCGCTCGAGCACCTCGAGTGTGTGGGTGTAGTCGTCGGAGCTGAACGCCTCCGAGACCGCGGGGTCGCTTTCGGAAGCCAGCACCTCCAGCCGGCTCGCCCCCTGCGACGTGTACGCGCGGACGTCGCTGTAGGCCTCGATGCCCTCGGCGTCGCGGAGCAGATGACGGACGGTCGCGGGCGTTTCCAACGGCACCTTCTGGCTCAACGTGCCGCGGTCGGGATTGGCGTCGACGGCGATGACGCGGTCGCCGCGGATCGACGCCAGTGTCGCGCCGAGCGTCGCGGTGACCGTCGTCTTCCCGACCCCGCCCTTCAACGACAGCACGGCGATGCGGTGACAGCCGCGCAGCGGCTGCTGTGCCTGCGCGATCAGGGCGTCACGACGAATGACCTTCGGGCTTTCACCGGCGTTGATCAGTGTGCCCGACGCCAGATACAGCCACATGCGCCAACCCTGCGAGGGAGCCCGCTTGGGCTGACCGAGTAGCGCCACCGTGGACAGATCCAGATACGGCGGCGCATCCTCGGCCACCGGCTCGGTGCTGCGCGGAGTCGGGTCCAGCGGCAGCCCGGTGGGCGGCGTCGGCGCGATCCAATCCGGCGGTACCTCCGCCTCGGGATCGGTGAACCGATTTTGGTCGCGGAATCCGGTTGAGCCAGAAGAGCTTCTAGATGCGTGCGCCGGACTCTCAGACACGCTGGACGGCCTCCCTTGTTCGCTTGACTCCCCGTGCAGGATTTTAGCGAGTGGCTCGGGCCCCTGCGCTGCGCCGGTTACCCGACGCCTGCGTATGAATGCAGTCCGACGGTGACCAGGTTGATGAAGAACAGATTGAATACCATCGCGATGAAGCCCGCGACGTTGATCCAGGCGGCCTTGCGGTCGCGCCAGCCTGCCGTCGAACGGGCATGGAGGTAGGCGGCGTAGATGACCCAGGCGATGAAGGACACCGTCTCCTTCGGATCCCAGCCCCAATACCGGCCCCAGGCCTCCTCGGCCCAGATCGCACCGAAGATGACACCGAACCCGAACACCGGAAACGCGAAGATCGTGGTGCGGTAGGCGATGCGGTCCAGGGTCTGCGCATCGGGCAGGCGCGCGATGATGCGGGCGACGACGCCCTCGCGGCCGGGCTCGCCCAGCGCTGACATCTTGAGCAGAAACAGGATGCTGGCGACGCCGGCGACGAGAAAGACGCCGGAGCCGAGGCTGACCACCGAGACATGGATGGGCAGCCAATAGGACTGCAGCGCGGGCATGACCGGCGCGGCATTGGTGTAGAGCCACCGGCCGGACACCGTCAGCAGGATCAGCACCGGAACCAGCACGAAGACCCACAGCGCGCGGACTTGGGGACGGCGCAGCACGACGGCGGCAGCCACCAGACCCGAGAAACACGTCAGGTTGATGAACTCGTACATGTTTCCCCAGGGCACCCGCGCCGTGGCCAGGCCGCGTAGCACGATGCAGATCAGCAGCAGTCCGATCCCGACGTAGGTCAGCGCAAGCCCGGCGCCGCCGATCCGCTCGTCGACGCTTCGCCGGGGTTTCTCGGCGACGATGCCCGGGCCGCCGCCCGGGTGCACACCCGCGCCCACCGCCTCACGCTCGAAGGCCTTGCGGCTTCGGCTGTAGGCCAGTTCGACCGCCAGCAGGACCAGGGCACCCACCAGCACCACGACGCACGTGGTGAACGCCCAGTCCGAGTACTTGGCCAGGTCGATGTCGATATCCGTGGTGTTCATGCGCGGTCCGCGTCGGCTTTGCGCCGGTCGTTCATGTCAGGTTCCTCTCGCCGCGCGCCGCCGGCCCCAGCCAACAGGCGCTCGGTCAACCGCTCGAACTCGTCGCCCCAGCCGGAATTGTCGGTACGGGCCAGCCCGCCCAGCTCGACGCTCACGGTACCTGGACCGGCGGGGGTGATCCGAATCCAGATCCGGCGCCGACGCACGACGAGCGACACCAGCAGCCCCGCCATCATCGTCAGTGCGAACACCAGCACCCATATCTGGGCGGGGTCGTGGGAGACCTGCACGTTGATGAAGGGCACCGCGCCGTCGAACCGCACGACGGTGCCGTCGTCGAGCCGTGTCGACTCGCCCGCGCCGAGGTTGACCCGCGCCTCCTTGGTCAGCCTGCCCTGCTCGATGAGGCGTGGATCGAGGGTGAACAACGACTGCGGCCTGCCGGTGTCCAGACCGCTGTCGCCCTTGTAGATGTCGACGGCGACGGCCGGGTCGTTGAGCTCGGGGAAGCTGGACGACAGCAGCGTGCCGTGCAGCTGCTCGGTCGGGGCGAACAGGCCCTGGATCGCAAGCTGGTTCTTGCGACGGTCATCGGGATCCGGATACGTGCCCGCGGGCGGGTCGAACCGCATCGCACCCGACGACAGGAACGTGATCTGGTCATCGGGTCGCCACTGCAATGTCTGCGTGCGCGTCTGCCCGTCGGGGAAGGTCACCGTGAAGG
>CAZOIX010000216.1:0-6668 GCA_964579685.1 uncultured Mycobacterium sp. | reverse complement strand
GGCCACCTTGGCCGTCGCCAGCACCCGTGTCGCCGCCGTGCAGTCCTGGCCGGCGTTGAAGTAGCCCGCGGTCGCGATTCCCTCTGCGGCAGCGGCGATATCGCTGTCGTCGAACACGATCACCGGCGCCTTGCCGCCCAGTTCCAGGTGCGTGCGCTTGAGATGACCGCCGGCGCTGACGGCCACCGCGCGGCCCGCGGCCACCGAGCCGGTGATCGAGACCATCTCCGGGGTGGGATGCGCGACGACCGCGGCGCCGGTCTCCCTGTCGCCACACACCACATTCAGCACGCCGGCGGGGAAGTGCTTGGCCGCGATCTCGGCGAGCATCGCGGTCGTCACCGGCGTGGTGTCGCTGGGCTTGATCACCACGGTGTTACCCGCGGCGATGGCCGGACAGAACTTCCAGATCGCCATCATCATCGGGTAGTTCCACGGCGACACCTGACCGATGACGCCGACCGGCTCACGACGGATCCACGACGTGTGGTTCTCCATGTATTCGCCCGCGGACTTGCCCTCCAGTACCCGTGCGGCGCCGGCGAAGAACCGGATCTGGTCGAGCATCGGCGGAATCTCTTCGGCCATCGTGACGTGGTTGGCCTTGCCGGTGTTCTTGCCCTCGGCCTCCACCAGCGCCTGGGCATTGCGCTCTACGTCGTCGGCGAAATCGAGCAGCGCCTTCTGCCGCTGTGACGGCGTGGTGCGCTTCCAGTCCTTGAACGCCTTCGACGCCGCGGAGTAGGCGTTGTCGATGTCGGCCTCGTTGGAGATCGGCGCGCTGCCGTACTCCTCGCCGGTGGAGGGGTCGACCAGAGGCATCGTGGCTCCGCTGACCGAGTCGACGGACTCGCCGCCGATGAAATTCTGAACTTTCGTCATGTGTGCACTCCTTCGGTTATAGGTCTCTGAGGACAAGGGCGAGGACGTCGAGACCTTCGACGAGAAGGTCGTCGCTGATGGTCAGTGGTGGCAGGAAACGCAATACGTTGCCAAATGTGCCGCAGGACAACACGATCACGCCCGCGGCGTGGCAACCCGTACACAGCGCTTTGGTCAGCTCGGCGTCGGGCTCGGTGCTGCCGGCCTTGACCAACTCCATCGCGATCATCGCGCCGCGACCGCGGACGTCGCCGATTCGGTCGTCTTCGGCCTGCAGACGGCCCAGCCGGTCCTTCATCAGCGCCTCGATCTGACGCGCTCGCTCGACCAGGCCGTCGGACTCGATGGTCGCGATCGTGGCCATCGCCGCGGCGCAGGCGACAGGGTTACCGCCGTAGGTGCCGCCGAGCCCGCTCACATGCGGTGCGTCCATGATGTCGGCGCGGCCGGTGACGCCGGACAACGGCATGCCGTCGGCGATGCCCTTGGCGGTCACGATGAGATCGGGTTCGATGCCCTCGTGTTCGCATGCGAACATCGCCCCGGTGCGCGCGAACCCGGTCTGTACTTCGTCGGCGATGAACACCACGTTGTTCTCGCGGCACCAATTCAGCAGTGCCGGCAGGAAGCCGTCGGCCGGAACGATGAAGCCACCCTCGCCCTGGATGGGTTCGATGATGACCGCGGCGAGGTTGTCGGCCCCGACCTGCTTGTCGATGACCGTGATCGCCCGCTTGGCGGCGAGTTCTCCGTCGGTGGCCATCTCCTTGCCGAATTCGGCGTCGCGGAACGGGTACGAGAGCGGGGCGCGGTAGATCTCGGGCGCGAACGGGCCGAAGCCGTGCTTGTAGGGCATCGACTTGGCGGTCAGCGCCATCGTCAGATTGGTTCGGCCGTGGTAGGCGTGGTCGAACGACACCGCGGCCGGTTTTCGTGTGTAGGTCCTCGCGATCTTGATCGCGTTCTCGACGGCCTCCGAGCCGGAGTTGAACAGCGCCGACCGCTTCTCGCCGTCACCGGGGGTCAGCCTGTTGAGCTGCTCGGCGACCGCCACGTAGCCCTCGTACGGCGTGATCATGAAGCAGGTGTGGGTGAATCGGGCGACCTGGTCGGTCACCGCGGAGACCACGGCGGGCGACGAGTTTCCGATGGTGGTCACCGCGATGCCGGACCCCAGATCGATCAGCCGGTTGCCGTCGACGTCTTCGACGATGCCGCCGAACGCCCGCGACGCGTAGACCGGCATGGTGTTGCCCACCCCGCGGGATACGGCGGCGGTCTTCCGGTCGATCAGCGCCTGTGACAGCGGGCCCGGAATCGCGGTGGCGAGGTAGCGGCTCTGCTCGACGGTGCTCAAGTTCCGCCTCCTGACGACCTGGGATCGGCGCCCGACGCGCCGCGGTTCGAGCCTAGTCGGCGGCGCACCGATCTGATCGAAAACTTCGGCAGCCGGCGGCGTAATCCTCGGCGGGCACTCAATGACGCAACGGAATCCGTCGCTATGACTCGATCCCGGTGGTGATGACACATGACCTCGAGCACCAGCCCCGAACGGCCCGAGCAGCCAGCACTGCGCTGCCGGGGCGGGGGCGCTCGGTGCTCCTTGCCCCCAATGGCACACTGGTCACTGACGAAGGGCCTGACCTGCCGGTCTGGGCTGTGACACCAAGACCGATACGAAAGACTGCTGCTGACATGGATCTGGTCATCTTCCTGCCGCTCATCATCATCATGGGCCTCTTCATGTTCTTCGCATCGCGCCGTCAAAAGAAGGCGATGCAGGCCACCATCGATCTCCACGAGTCGCTGGAAATCGGCGACCGCATCCACACCACGTCGGGATTGGAAGGCACGATCACCGCAATCGCCGACGAGTCCATCGAGCTGGAGATCGCGCCGGGCGTGGTCACCACGTGGATGAAGCTGGCGGTCCGCGACAAGATCGGGCCGGAGATCGATGAGGACGACGACTTCGAGCACATCGACGACGCCGAATCGACCGCCACCGAAATCACCGAAAGCCCGAACACGAAGGACTGAGGGCTGAGTACTCAGCCTGAGCACGTACCCTTTGCGGTGCTGACGAACTGATCTCGAGGAGACCCTAGAAACGTGGCATCGTCTTCGACGCCGGTGCACCCTGCCCGATACCTTGCGCTGTTCCTGGCGTTGCTGATCGGCGCGTACCTGCTGGTGTTCCTGACCGGCGACAAGAAAGCCGAGCCCAAGCTCGGGATCGATCTGCAGGGCGGTACCCGGGTAACGCTCACTGCGCGCACCCCGGACGGCTCGCGTCCCACCCGCGAGGCCCTCAACCAGGCGCAAACGATCATCAGTGACCGCGTCAACGGTCTGGGCGTATCGGGATCCGAAGTGATCATCGACGGCGACAACCTCGTCATCACCGTCCCCGGCAGTGACAGCAGCGAGGCCCGCAACCTCGGTCAGACGGCACGGCTGTATATCCGGCCGGTGATCCACGCGATGCCGGCGGGGGCGGCCCAACAGCCGCCGTCCGAGGAGCCCGAGGGCGCGCCGCCGGTCGTCCCCGGCGTACCTCCGGGAGCCGTTCCCCCAGCGCCGGGAGCCGCGCCGGGAGGTGCACAACAGCCGCCCGCCGCACCCGCGCAATCGCCGGCGCCGCAGCCCCGTCCCTATCCTGAGCAGCCGCCGGGCCAGCCCACTCCGGCGCCGCCGCCGGCGCCGGCGACACCTGCACCCCCGGGGCAGCAGCCGGCGCCGCCGCCCGGTGAGCCCACCCTCGCGCAGCGCATCGCCGATGAGAAGGAACTGCGCCAGAGCACCGACCAGCAGATCCAGATCCTGGCGCTGCAGTTCCAGGCCACCCGTTGCGGCGAGGACGACGTGCTGGCCGGCAACGACGATCCGAACCTGCCGTTGGTCACGTGCTCGCAGGACGGTAACGAGGTTTATCTGCTCGACAAGTCCATCATCAGCGGTGAACAGATCGAGAACGCGAGCTCCGGCCTGGATCAGCAGCAGGGCCAATACATCGTCGACCTCCAGTTCAAGAGCGACGCCACCAAGATCTGGGCCGACTTCACCGCGGCCAACGTCGGTACCCAGACCGCCTTCGTGCTGGACTCCAAGGTGGTCAGCGCGCCCGAGGTGCGTGAACCCATTCCCGGCGGGCGTACCCAGATCTCGGGTCAGTTCACCGAGTCGTCGGCGCGCGAGCTGGCCAACGTGTTGAAGTACGGCTCGCTACCGTTGTCCTTCACGTCGAGCGAAGCCCAGACCGTCTCGGCGACACTGGGTTTGACGTCGCTACGGGCAGGTTTGATCGCGGGTGCGGTCGGCCTGGCGCTGGTGCTGCTCTATTCACTGCTGTACTACCGGATATTGGGTGTGCTGGTCGCGCTGTCGCTGGTCGCATCGGGCGCGATGGTCTACGCGATTCTGGTGCTGTTGGGCAGGTATATCGGCTACACACTCGACCTGGCCGGCATCGCGGGTCTGATCATCGGTATCGGTATGACCGCCGACTCCTTCGTGGTGTTCTTCGAGCGCATCAAGGATGAGATCCGCGACGGCCGCTCGTTCCGCTCGGCGGTGCCCCGTGGCTGGAGCAGGGCGCGTAAGACGATCCTGTCCGGAAACGCGGTGACGTTCCTGGCCGCCGCCGTGCTCTACGTCCTGGCCGTGGGCCAGGTGAAGGGATTCGCGTTCACGTTGGGGTTGACGACCATCCTCGATGTCGTGGTGGTGTTCTTGGTGACCTGGCCGATCGTGTACGTCGCGTCGAAGTCGCCGACGATGGCCAAGCCCAGGCTCAACGGTCTCGGGGCGGTGCAGCAGATCGCCCGCGAACGACGAGCGGCGGCACACGTGACGGGACGGGGATAGCGAGATGGCCGCCAAAGACAAGGCAGACGACGTCGCAACCGAAGCCGTGGAGGCACCCGACCTCGAGAGCGCCGCGGCGCCCCAGCATGGCTTTTTCACCCGGCTCTACACCGGCACCGGTGCGTTCGAGGTCATCGGTAAACGCAAGTTCTGGTTCACGGTCAGCGGCTTGATCGTCGCCGTGGCCGTGGCGAGCATCCTGCTTCGCGGCTTCACCTTCGGCATCGATTTCGAGGGCGGCAACGTCATCTCGATGCCTGCGACCGGTGCGAACGGCCCGGTGTCCACCGAGCAGGTGGAGAGTGTCTTCAGCGACGCCATCGGGCGCGCCCCGGATTCGGTGGTGCTGGTCGGTAGCGGTGAATCGGCGACAGTCCAGATCCGGTCGGAGAAGCTGCAGATCGCCGACATCGAGAAGCTGCGCACCGCGCTGTTCGACGCCTTCAAGCCCAAGGGCGCCGACGGGCAGCCGTCGCAGCAGGAGATCAGCGATTCCGAGGTCTCGTCGACATGGGGCGATCAGATCACCGACAAGGCCCTCATCGCCCTGGTGGTGTTCCTCGCGCTGGCCGCGGTGTACATCACCGTGCGATACGAGCGCTACATGGCCATGGCGGCGTTGGCCACGCTGGTGTTCGACCTCGTCGTCACCGCCGGTGTGTATTCGATCGTCGGCTTCGAGGTCACCCCCGCCACGGTGATCGGTCTGTTGACCATCCTCGGCTTCTCGCTGTACGACACCGTGATCGTGTTCGACAAGGTCGAGGAGAACACCCACGGCTTCGAGCACACCACGCGCCGCACGTTCGCCGAGCACGCCAACCTGGCGGTCAACCAGACATTCATGCGGTCGATCAACACCAGCCTCATTTCGGTGCTGCCGATTGTGGCCCTGATGGTGATCGCGGTGTGGCTGCTGGGTGTCGGCACACTGATGGATCTGGCGCTCGTGCAGTTGGTCGGCGTGATCGTCGGTACCTATTCGTCGATCTATTTCGCCACGCCGCTTCTGGTGTCATTGCGGGAGCGCACCGAGCTGGTGCGTAACCACACCCGCCGGGTGTTGAACCGCCGCAAGGGGAGTGCCGCCAGGTCGGCGGACACCGATGGCGAGGAGTCGGCGCCTGAGGCGGTGAAGGCCACAGCGGCGGCGGCGACAGCGTCAGCGAGCACGACCGCGGTACCCGACAAGCCCGCGCCTGGCGCACGGCCGACACGGCCGACGAGCGCTCGGACCGGACGACCGTCGGGTAAGCGCAACACCCGGCGGCGGTAACCCAGATGATGAAGGCCTGGTGCCGGCGCGGGGGCGCACTGGCGGCCGCGCTGATCGTCGCGACTGCGGGGCTGTCGTCGTGTTCGCGTGGGCCCGCCGACAGCATCGACTTCGCCATGGACGGTCTGCTGACGACGTACAACACCAACACCGTGGCCGGTGCGGCATCCGGCGGCCCGCAGGCGTTCGCGCGGGTGCTGACCGGCTTCAACTACCACGGTCCGGACGGCCAGATCGTCGGTGACCACGACTTCGGCAAGATCTCAGTCGTCGGCCGGGCGCCGCTGGTGCTTGACTACCAGATCAACGACGACGCGGTGTACTCCGACGGCAAGCCGATCACGTGCGACGACATGGTGCTGGCCTGGGCGGCGCAGTCCGGGCGGTTTCCCGGTTTCGACGCCGCCAGCCGTGCCGGTTACGTCGACATCGCCTCCGTGGACTGCGCGCCGGGGCAGAAGAAGGCGCGAGTGTCCTTCGCGCAGGATCGCGCATTCGTCGACTACGGCCAGTTGTTCGCCGCGACGTCGATGATGCCGTCGCATGTGATCGCCGACGTGCTCGGCCTCCCAGAAGGCGGTATCACCACCGCCATCACCAACAACGACGCGCCGACGGTCGAACGCATCGCCCAGATGTGGAA
>CAZOIX010000215.1:0-6677 GCA_964579685.1 uncultured Mycobacterium sp. | reverse complement strand
ACGACGTCGATGGCCGCGACCGGGCACATCTCGGCAGCCAACAGCACCTCGCGGGTGTGGCCGACGGGGTTCGGATCGAGGAGCGTCACCCACCCGTCGGCGGTCTCGCCGAACACCGCAGGGGCCACCCGCCTGCACGCCCCGCTGGCCATGCAGTTCTCGGACCGTACCGCGACGTGCAGCGCGCTCACAGTCTCACCGGCCTGGACTCCCAACCGCGTGACACCGAGTTCAGGGTGCGGCGCACGGGCGCTTCGCTGCCCGGACCGACGTCGGGGAACACCTCGAAGAGCTTTTCGAAAAAGACCTGGCCCTCCAGCCTGGCCAGCGGCGCGCCGACGCAGAAGTGGATGCCGTGGAAGAACGCCAGGTGCTGGTTCGGGTTGCGGGTGATGTCGAAAACGTCGGCGCGCTCGAACATCCGCGGATCCCGATTGGCCGAGGCGATGCAGAACATGGCGTTCGTGCCGGCCTCGAGGCGGTGCCCGTCGATTTCGGTGTCGCGGGTGACCGCCCGGCCCGAGTAGTGCAGCGGCGGGTCGAAACGCAGCATCTCCTCGACCGCGGACGGAATCACCGATGGGTCGGCGGCGATGGCCTCCCGAGCCTCCGGATGGGCGAACAGCAGGGTGACGCCGTTGCCGATCAGGTTCGTGGTCGTCTCGTTGCCCGCCGCGAGCAGAAGCGCCACCTGAGCGAGCATCTCGCCGTCACCGAGGTGGTCGCCGTCGACGGTTTCGGTGGCGATCATGTGTGAGATCAGGTCGTCGGTGGGGTCGGCGCGGCGTTCCCGGATGAGCTCGGCCAGATAGTCGAAGAGCTCCAGACTTGTCCTGATGGCCTGGTCGCGGCGCCCACCACTGACGACGGGGTCGAATGTCGAGGCGTAGCCGAACGACCACTCGCGGAATTTCTGCCACACCTCTTTGGGAACGCCCAGGATCGACGCGATCACTGCAACCGGGATGTCGGCGGCGGGCCCGGTCATCAGGTCGATCTCCTGACCCGGCCGGTACTGGCCGAGGACCTCGTCGGTGACCTCCTCGACGACGCCGCGCCAGCCGCGCACCGCATCGGGTGTGAAGGCATGGCGGAACGTCGACCGGATCCTCGTGTGCCGCGGAGGGTCGGCGAACATGAAGAGCTGGCTTGCCGTTTCGACGAACCTGCGGTGTTCGGGGTCGTTGGGATCGTGTATGCCCGGCGGCGTGGTGAAGAAGACGTCACTGGAGAAGGTCCGCGGATCAGAGGCGACGATCCGGCCCGCCGCGTACCGGGTGAGCATGTGACCGTTCAGCAGGTCGAAGCGGTGGATGCCGTCGCCGAGTTCGCGCAGCTCGTCGTAGAGCGGAAACGGGTCGGCCACCGCACCCCCGAACAGTTCGCCGAGGATCACCTCCGCTGTACGCCCAACTGCTCCAACACTGGTAGCCATCGCTCTCCCCGGGATCGGCGTCGCTGACGCTTTCACAGTATTGACATACCATCGATAAAAATCAACGTATTGTCGAAAATCATCGATCCTGTGATGAAAGCAACCGGCGGGGTGCCCCCCAACCCCAGACCGAGGCGTTAGGCTCTACCCGTGGCGAGAAGCAGGCGACCGACCGCTGTGTCGCCGGCGCGGCGCAAATTCGATCCGGATGCACCGCGCAAGGGTGATCAGCGTCGCGAGTTGCTGCTGGAAAGCGCCGAGGAGTTGTTGAGCGAAATCCCGGCGGACAAGCTGACTCTCGACGATGTCGCCGCCCGGGCGGGACTGTCGCGCTCGGGCGTGTATTTCTACTTCGACAGCAAGTGGGCGCTGCTCGACGCGCTGATCGACCAGCGTTCGACGGAACTGACACAACGGGCGCTGGACGGGGCGGACGACATGTCCATCCCCGATCTCTGCCAGCAGTTCGTGGACGCCGCGCTGTTCTCCTGGCGCAACCATGGCGCGATCTTCAACG
The DNA here is from genome assembly GCA_964579685.1 of uncultured Mycobacterium sp. Lineage (GTDB taxonomy): Bacteria > Actinomycetota > Actinomycetes > Mycobacteriales > Mycobacteriaceae > Mycobacterium. The sequence continues at coordinate 4,725 of CAZOIX010000215.1, read as the reverse complement.
CCGCGGTCGAGCGGGCCTCGCACGGTGGCGATGCGACGGCGGCGTGGCGCGCCGTGATGTGCCAGTGCGTGGACGCGCTTGTGCCGCGTCTCGCCGACAACTCCGCTGTCGACACCGCGGCCATCGGCGACGCCCGCACAACTGTCGAAATGGCGAGCTGGATGGTGGAGCGCAACTTCTACATGCTGTTCTCGCGACAGCACACCGTCAAAGAGGAGAGGGAGTTGGCCGCGGCTCTGGTCGAGGCCGCGTTGCGCATTCTGGGTGTACATCGTGCGCAGGGCTAGGTGAGTCGGCGGCTCACCCGCCGGCGTGGGCCAGCTGCCACTCGGCCATGTGGCTGAACAGTTCGATCACCGAGAGTTCCGGCGTGGCCGGTTCACGATGGCGATAGGTCTGGTAGCCGGTGACGACGACGCGCTCGGCATCCGGCAGCGTCCCGAAGCGATCCAGATCCATCTCCCACACCGCCTGCTTCCACTCCTTGCCTGCATCCTGTGCGGCGCGCAATTGGCCGTCGACATGAGCAAGGTAGTCGCGCATCGACCGGATCCCGTCGATGTCGGTGACCGGACCGTGTCCGGGCACCACCGTCGCCGGATTCCACCCGATCATGGTGTCGCAGGCCGAGATCCAGTTCTCGATCGGGCCTGCCCACATGATCGGAGTGCCGTCGATGAACAGCAGGTCGCCCGCGAACAGCACGCGCTCGTCGGGAACGTAGACGACAGCATCGCCCCTGGTGTGTGCGGGCGCCAGCACGGTGATCTCGACGCGCCTGTCACCAAGCTGCACCGTGGCGCAGCCGTCCACCGCAGTGTCGGGATCGCGCAGCACGATGCCACTGAAGTCAAAGGGACTGACCAGCTTCCGGACGTATGGGGTCAGCACGGGGCCGAGGTCGGTTTCGGCCAGTTGCGTCAGCAGCTCCGGCGGCGCCTCGTGCATCTCGTGAACCGTCTCGGGAGCCGCGTGGATGCGAACACCCTCCGGCAGCAACTGGTTACCGAAGCAGTGGTCGCCGTTGGCGTGGGTGTTCACGACGTCCGTCAGCGGGTTGACGCTGGTGATCGGCTCCATCGCGGCGAGCATCTCGCCGGTGAGCGTGAGGTCGAACAGCGTATCGATCAGCAACGTCGCGCCCCCGCCGCGCACCAGTCCGGCGTTGCTGAAGCCGAAGCCGCCGTCGGGGCCGAGCCAGGCCCAGATACCGTCGGCGACTTCGTGTAGCCCCTTGGTGAACGGAATCGTCACCATCAGAACCCCGTCCGCAGCGGATGGAAGGTACCTGACATCGCCCGCACGGTCTGCCTGGTCGCGCCGAGGGCCTCGCTGTGCAGCGAGACGACGTCACCGGGTTTCAGCCAGCCGGTGTACTCGGCGGGATTCGGCGTGTCGATGTGCTCCATCAGGCAGCCTCCCGGCACGGTGCCTGACCCGATCACATCGCCGGGGCGCAGGTCCACCCCGCGCGACACGTAGGCGATGATCTCGCCGAACGACCAGTCCATCTGGTCCAGCGACCCCTTCGTCAGCTGGCTGTCGTTGACGCTGGCACTGACGTCGAACGCGAGCCGCCCGTCGACGCGGTACTGCTCGAGCTCGTCCATCGTCACCAGGCTCGGCCCCAGGGTCACCATCATGTCCTTGGATTTCCCCTGGCCGATAGCCAGCTTCATCTCGTGCAATTGGGCGTTGCGGTTGCTCCAGTCACAGAAGAACGTGAAGCCGGCGATGTGGCTCTCGCCGTCCTCGGGCCTGATATCGCGGCCGGGTTTACCGATCACCGCGGCTACTTCGAGTTCGAAGTCGAACCATCGGCAGCCGGGCGGGATGTCGACGGGATCGTACGGGCCTGCGATCGCACCGGCGTTACCGAAGTAGAACGCCGGGATCTGTGACCACGCGGGATCGAGGTCACCGGCCATCCCGACGCCCCGCAGAACGCCGCGCAAGTGGTCGAGAAAGCCGAGCGCGTCGCGGATCGACGGCGGTCGCGGCAGCGGCGCTGCCAGCACCGTCTCGGCGACGTCGCGAACCTCCCCTGGCGAGCGGCGGGCGGTCTCGGCCGCTTCGCTCGTCGCGTCCTGACCGGCTGCCAGCAGGTCGACCAGCGTCGCCTCGCCGGCCAGCCCGAGCACCCGCTCCCCCTCGAGGAGACCGACCCGGTACCCACCGTCTGATTCGTAAGTCACCCAACGCATATCCGTGCCCACTCTCGTCCATCACGAGTCCACCACAAAGCCTTGCCGGTGTAGACAATTCCGCACCCGATTCATATAGTCAACACAGTGTCGAAAAAAATCATCTCTGTGTCGTCAGCGGTCGCATGACGTCATCGCGAATTCTCCTGCGCGGCGGACATGTGCTGTCGATGGATCGCGACATCGGCGTCGTGCCGCAGACCGATGTCCTGATCGATGGCGAGCTCATCGCGGCGATCGGCCCGAACCTCACCGTGGCGGACGCCGAGATCCTCGACGTGGCCGGCGCCATCGTGATGCCCGGCATGATCGATACGCACCGCCACACCTGGCAGACGCAATTGCGCGCGATCTGCGGCGACTGGACGCTGACCGACTACCTGTTCGGAATCCGGTTGGGCATCAGCCCGAGATACCGCGCCGAGGACGTCTATGTCGGTAACCGGCTCGGTGCGCTGGAGGCGCTGAGCTGCGGGGTCACCACCGTGCTCGATTTCTCGCACTGCGTCAACACACCCGAGCACGCCGACGCCGCCGTCACCGGACTTCGCGACGCGGGCATCCGAGCGGTCTTCGGATACGGATTCTTCGACAGCAGCCCCTTCGCGCCGGAGCACTTCACCGACCACGACCAGCGGCTCGCCGATTTCGGCCGCATCGCCGACACATATTTTCCCTCGCAGGACGGGCTGCTCAGCCTGGGCGTGTCGCTGAACGAGTACGGCTTGGTGCCGTTGTCGACCACCCGCGCCGAGATCCGTTCCGCGCGAGAACATGACGCGCTGATCGTGGCGCATCTCGGCGCGACCTGGTCGGTGCCGTCGGGCTTCCGTGAAATAGCCGGCGCCGACCTGTTCGGGCCCGATCAGGTGCAGGTCCATTGCAATGCGCTGACCGACGACGAGTTCCGGATACTCGCCGACCGAGGCGTCAAGGTGTCGATCTCGCCCGAGACCGAGCTGAACATGGGGATGGGCCGGCCGGTGTTCGCCCAGTGCGAGCAACACGGCATTCGCCCCACGTTGTCATGCGACATCATCTCGCTCAACAGCGGCGACCTGATCACTCAGATGCGGCTCGGTCTCGGGTTCAAACGGTGGGCGGACGCCGAGGCCCTCAACTTGTCCGGTGCAGACCCGAAGACTCTGTCCACCAACGCATTACAGGCGCTGCGCTGGTGCACGATGAACGCCGCCGACGCGGTCGGCAAGGCGGATACGATCGGTTCCATCAGCGTCGGCAAGCAGGCCGACCTCGTGGTGATCGGTGGTCCACGGCTCCGGCCGGTGCACGACCCTGCCGCCACGGTGGTCTTTCAGACCACGCCCGCAGACATCCTGCACGTGTTCGTCGCGGGCACGCCCGTCAAGCGCGACGGCCGCATGGTCCATGCCGACTTGGTCGCCCTGACGGACCAGGCGCAACGCTCTGCCGAGCAGATCCTGGACCGGGTCCGGCAGACGATTCCCGCCCTGCCCGGCACGCCCACCGAGGGATTCGAGCTCCTCGCCGCGGGCCTCGCGGCGAACCTGGGCTGCTAGCGCGTCGGGTCCACCGGGGCACCGGACCAGTTCGGCGCCCTGTGCTGCACGAACGCACGCACCCCCTCCCGCGCGTCGTCGTGAGCCATCAGCGCGAGGTGGATCTCGGTCTCCCGGTCACCCACGGCGGCGCGGTCGAGGTCGAAGGAATCCCACAGCAGGCGCTTGCTGGCGGCCACCGACATCGGCGCGGCGTTCTCGGCGATGTCATGCGCGACCGCCAGGGCCGCCGGAAGCACCTCGGGGGCGTCGAGCACGCGACTGCCCAGACCCAGCTCGACCGCGCGGTGGCCGTCGAACGTCGCTCCGGTCAGCAGGATTTCGGCGGCGTTGGCGATCCCGACCAGACGTGGCAGCACCCAGTGCGAGTAGGCGTCGCCGACCACGCCGCGCCGCACCTGGACAACGCCGTATCGCGCGTCGGCGGCGAAGAACCGGATGTCGCACTGCAGCGCGAGCGTCAGCCCCAATCCGATCGCATGGCCGTTGACCGCCGCGATCACCGGTTTCGAGAGCGTCCAGGCGGGCACGTCGATGCCTGCCGCGCTGAACCCCGGCCCCGGCGTGGCGAACGTCTCCTCTCCCTCGCCGAGGTCGGCGCCCGCGCAGAAGGCGGGCGGCGTGCCGGTGAGCACGACGACGCGGACATCGTCGTCGGCGTCGCAGGTCCGGTACGCATCCGCCAGCTCCTCTCGCATCCCGTCGCCGACGGCGTTGCGCTGCTTCGGACGGTTGAGGGTGATCGTCGCCACACCACCGTCGTCGTCCAGCAGCAATGTGCGGTATTCAGGCCGAGCGCTGGTTGGTTGCACTGCTCCCTCTTTGGGCATCCCGTATCGTCGCTTTACATCCTGCCCGTTGTCTCTCGTCTGGAGCGTCGAACTTTGACCCAAGCTGCCACCCCGCCGAATACCCAGCCGGAAGTCTGGCCGGGCAAGGCCTACCCGTTGGGCGCCACCTATGACGGGACGGGAACCAAT
>CAZOIX010000214.1:2780-6703 GCA_964579685.1 uncultured Mycobacterium sp. | reverse complement strand
ATCCCACTCGCCATGAACTCGCGGATGCGGGCACTGCCGTCCTTTTCGTAGTGCGGCACCACGTCGACGAGCACGAGTTTGGTCACCTTCTGCGGCCCGGCGGCGTCGACGACGAGCATTCCGGTCATCCCGCCCATGCTGGCGCCGATCAGGATCACCGGCCGGCCGATCTGATCGATGACGGCGAGGGTGTCCCCGCACAGCGCGTCCACCGTGTAGTTCGCGTTCGGCGCCCGGTCGCTGTCGCCGTGTCCGCGGCTGTCCAGTGCCACCACATGCAGGCCGTGGTCGGCCAGAATCTGCCCGGTGTTCTTCCACGAGAACCTGTTCTGGCCGCCGCCGTGCAACATCAGCACTGTCGGGCGGTCGGCTACCGACGGGGCGTCCCGATTCCATTCGTCGGCGACCAGGGTGATGCCCTCGCTGCCGCGGAACTTCACGGTGTGCGGTTCGCTGCGTGTCGTACTCACGGCATCCTCTCGGCTGGCCCCGAAGCGTCACGTTACCCAGGCAGAATTTGCGGCCAACTTCGGCCCGGCCGGCCCGCGGCATCCATACAATTTGGTACGTGCAGCCAGAGACCGCCGACGGCGACGACCGCGGGTGCATCATCCAGGCTGCGTACACCTGCCTGTCGGAGCCGCACAGCGGCGCAGTCCCCGTCGCGGCGATCCTGCAGCGCGCCGGCGTGTCGACGCGGGCGTTCTACCGCCACTTCGCGTCGAAAGACGAACTGTTCCTGGCGATGCTGCGCGAGGAGACCGACGCATTGGCGCAGCGTCTGGACCGCATCTGCGCCGACGCGCGGGGCGGCCCGGTCGACCAGGTCAGGGCCTGGATCGCCGGCATGTTCGGACTGATTCACGATGACCAGACCCGAATGCATTTCACCGTCATCGATTCCTACGAAGTGCGCGCGGCGAAGGGCTACCGGGAGACGCGCGAGCAAGCCCATGCCGACCGCGAGCGCTCGCTGGTCGAGATTCTGCGCCGCGGCAGCGACGACGGCACGTTTCCGCTCACCGATCCTGACCAGGATGCGATCGCCATCAGCGCGGTCATCAGCAGGGTGATGATGAGCCAGCACTACAGGGACGAAGAAGGGATGCAACGCGCACAGGACCGTGTTTTGGACTTCGCCCTGCGGGCATTGGGTGCGACGGCGCGATGAGTTTCGGTCGCGGGGCCGGTCCGTTCAGACATGCCAACGATTACGCCCAGCCTGTGGTTCGACAACAACCTCGAAGAAGCCGCCGCGTTCTACACCGCGGTCTTTCCCAATTCCTCCATCGAGCGACTGCACCGTTTCACCGAGGTCGGGCCGGGTACGCCCGGAGACATCGCGTGGGGCACGTTCCTGCTGGACGGGCAACGGTTCATCGGCATCAACGGCGGTCCGCAGTTCCCCTTTTCCGAGGCGGTGTCGTTCGAGATCCGCTGCAAGGACCAGGCGGAGGTCGACTACTACTGGGAGCGATTGGTCGACGGGGGTGCGGAGTCGCAGTGCGGCTGGTTGACCGACCGATTCGGCCTGAGCTGGCAGGTCACGCCCGACCGGCTCCACGAACTGCTCGAGGATCCGGCCTGCGCCGATGCGGCGACACGGGCTATGCACACCATGACGAAGATCGTCATCTCCGAGCTGGACGAAGCCGTCAACGTGAAGGGGAAGTAAACGCCTATTTGACGGTTACGGCATGGAAATAGCTTCCTGGAAAGTAGCCTTCCGTATGGCTTTCGGACGGAAGCGACACCGGTGTCACGGACCTCTTGCCGGCCCGGAAGCCGGTGATGCTACGGTCACCCGCGTCCCTTCGCGCTGCCCCGACTCACAGCAATTGCGGAGGCAGTGGGTCTGGTACGGCGGAAGGATATAGCTGGTGGTCGCTTCCGACGTCCTTAGCAAGCCGGTGCGTGCCGTCGGCGGCTTTTACGGGATGGCGCTCGACACATTCGTCGCGATGGTCAGACCGCCCTTCGCGTGGCGCGAGTTCATCACGCAGGCGTGGTTCGTCGCGCGGGTGTCGATCGTGCCGACACTGATGTTGACGGTCCCTTACACCGTGCTGTTGACCTTCACCTTCAACATTCTGCTCAGGGAGTTCGGCGCCGCCGACTTCTCCGGTACCGGTGCCGCGCTCGGCACGGTGCGCCAGATCGGACCCATCGTGACGGTCCTGGTGGTCGCCGGCGCGGGTGCCACCGCCATGTGTGCCGATCTCGGCGCCCGGACCATCCGTGAGGAACTGGACGCCCTCCGGGTGATGGGTGTCGATCCGATCCAGGCGCTCGTGGTGCCTCGCGTGCTCGCCGCGACCCTGGTGTCGCTGGCGCTGTCCGCGACGGTGATCCTGGTCGGGCTCGCGGGCGCGTACTTCTTCTGCATTTACGTCCAGCACGTCTCGCCGGGTGCGTTCGCCGCAGGCCTGACGCTGATCATCGGAGCGCTCGACGTCACGATCGCGCTGATCAAGGCGGCCCTGTTCGGGCTCTCGGCGGGTCTGATCGCCTGCTACAAAGGCATTTCCGTGGGCGGCGGCCCCGCGGGCGTGGGCAACGCGGTCAACGAGACGGTGGTCTTCACGTTCATGGCGCTGTTCGCGATCAACGTCGTGGCGACGGCGGTGGCTGTGCGGGTGACGATGTGAGCAGCCCACCGATGGAGAGGAGCCGGCGACCCATCGACCGGCGGTTCCCTCGCCTGGCGAGACGGCTCGACAACTGGGTCGGCGCCTGGAATCACATCGGCATGCAGACGAAGTTCTACGGCAAGACACTGCGCAGCATCCCGTACGTGTTCACCAATTACCGGATCGAACTGATGCGGATCATCGCGCAGATGGGTCTGGGTACCGGTGCGCTGGTGGTGATCGGCGGGACGGTCGCGATCGTCGGGTTCCTCACCGTCACGACCGGTGCGTTGGTGGCGGTTCAGGGCTATACCGACTTCTCCGAGATCGGCGTCGAGGCGCTGACCGGATTCGCCTCGGCGTTCTTCAACGTGCGCCTGATCGCGCCTGCCACCACGGCCATCGCGCTGGCAGCCACCATCGGCGCCGGCGCCACGGCGCAACTCGGCGCCATGCGGATCAACGAGGAGATCGACGCCCTGGAGGTGATGGGCATCCGCAGCGTCGCCTACCTCGCCTCGACCCGGGTGATCGCCGGGCTCGTCGTGGTGATCCCGCTGTACTGCGTCGGCGTGCTCGCGTCGTTCTGGGCCGCACGCTTCGGCACCACCGTGCTCTATGGCCAGTCGACGGGCGTGTACGACCACTACTTCAGGACGTTTCTGAACCCCACCGACCTGGTGTGGTCGTTCGTTCAGAGCATCGCGATGGCCATCGTGATCATGCTGATCCACACCTATTACGGCTTCTCGGCCAGCGGTGGGCCGGCAGGAGTGGGGGAGGCCGTCGGACGCGCGGTGCGCACGTCGCTGATCGTGGCGGCGTTCGTGGTGATGATGATCTCGCTGGCCGTGTACGGGCAGTCCGGCAACTTCAACCTGGCTGGATGACCGATGGCTGATACGAGAGATGACGAAGGGCTGCACCCCGGCTGGTGGACTCTGATCCTGGTGTTGCTCGTCATCGCCAGCATCTGGCTGACGTACGCGTTGTTCACGGGCTCGTTGAGGAAGTTCGTGCCGGTCACCCTGACGGCCGACCGGTCCGGCCTGGTGATGGAGACCGACGCCAAGGTCAAGCTGCGCGGTGTTCAGGTCGGGCGGGTCGCGGCGATCCAAGGCGGCAGCGAGCCGGTGAAACTCCAGCTCGAGATCTATCCGGATCAGATCCAGCACATCCCGGCCAATGTCGGCGCGCAGATCCGCGCCACGACCGTCTTCGGTGCGAAGTTCGTCGACCTCGTCTACCCGAGCGATCCGAGCCCCCAGCGTCTGAAGGCCGGGCAGGTCCTGG
>CAZOIX010000214.1:0-2770 GCA_964579685.1 uncultured Mycobacterium sp. | reverse complement strand
GGTCAACACGGTGTTCGAGAACGTGGTGGGCGTACTCGACCAGATCGACCCGGCCAAGCTCAACAGCGTGCTGTCGGCGCTTGCCGAGGGCGTCCGCGGAAAGGGCCAGCGGATCGGTGAGGCGACCACCGACGCCAACCAGGTGCTGCTCGCGCTCAACCCGCGGAGCGAGACCATCCGCGACGACTGGCGGGCGCTCAAAGCCTTCAACGACACGTACAGCGTTGCGGCACAAGACATCCTGACCACGCTCAACGCAGCCAGCACGACCAGCGTGACGCTGACCAACCATGCCGGCGCGCTCGATGCGTTGCTGCTCGGCACGATCGGTCTCTCCAACAGCGGCATCAGCCTGCTGGCCCCAAGTCAGGCCAATCTGATCAAGGCCATCAACCTGCTGGAGCCGACGACCAACCTGCTGTACAAGTACAACCCCGAGTACACCTGCCTGCTGCTGGGCGCCAAGCACCTGCTCGACCACGGCGGATATGAGGCGCCGGGCGGCAACGGGCGATCGATCATCCTCGACGCCGGCCTGGCCCTTGGCGACGATCCGTACAGCTATCCGCGGCACCTGCCCATCATCGGCGCCAAGGGCGGTCCCGGCGGCAAGCCGGGCTGCGGGTCGCTGCCCGACGTCAAGAAGAACTGGCCCGTGCGTCAGCTCGTCACCAACACCGGGTTCGGAACCGGAGTGGACTGGCGGCCCAACCCGGGTATCGGCTTCCCCGGCTACGTCAACTACCTGCCGTCCACCCGCGCGGTGCCCGAGCCGCCGAGTATCCGCAACCTGTTCGGCGGGCCTGCGATCGGCCCGGTGCCGTATCCGGGCGCCCCCGCCTACGGCGCCCCGTTGTACGCCCCGGACGGCACCCCCCTGTGGCCCGGACTGCCGCCTGCACCTCCACCGGGAGCGCCGCGCGACCCAGGCCCGACGCCGGGTTCGGAGCCGTTCGTGGTGCACGCGCCTGCGTTCCAACAGCCCACGCCGTTGCCGCCCGTCCCGTTGCCGCACTTCGCCGCACCCGGACCATGACCGACCGCCCACCGACCGAGAAAGGACTTTCGCGATGACCGGCAGCTGGAAGAGCGCCGCGGTGCGTCTTGGCGTCTTCCTGGCCGTGTGTCTGCTGGGTGTCTTCGCGTTGTATGCGGTGTTCGGGCAGCTGCGCTTCGGAGAGAAGGCCCAGACGTACAAGGCCGAGTTCCTCAACGTGACGGGTCTGGAGACCGACGACTTCGTGCGCATCGCCGGCGTCGAGGTCGGAAAGGTCAAGAACATCTCGATCCAGCCGGATACCACAGCCCTGGTCGAGTTCACCGCCGACGATTCGGTCGTGCTCACCGATGGCAACCGGGCAGTGATCCGGTACGACGATCTGATCGGCGGCCGTTACCTGTCCTTGGTGGAGGGCGCGGGCGGTACGACGAAGATCAAGCCCGGTGACACGATTCCCCTGGCCCGGACATCGCCCGCACTTGATCTGGACGCCCTGATCGGCGGTTTCCGGCCGCTGTTCTCGGCGCTGGATCCCGATCAGGTGAATGCTCTTTCGGGTCAGTTGATCCAGGCGTTCGAGGGCCAAGGCGCCACCATCGGCTCATTCCTGACGCAAACCGCCGCGCTGACCAACACGCTGGCCGACCGGGATCAGCTGATCGGAGAGGTGATCGTCAACCTGAACACGGTGCTCGGGTCGCTGGGCGGCCAAAGCGAGCAGTTCTCCAAGGCGATCGACGCGCTCTCGGAACTGGTCGCGGGTCTTCAGGCCCGCGGGACCGAGATCAGCAACGGCCTCGCCTACACGAATGCCGCCGCAGGCAGCGTCGCCGATCTGCTGTCGCAGGCACGGCCGCCGTTCGCGAAGACCATTCAGGAGACGGACCGGGCGGCGGGGATCGTGGTGGCCGACCACGACTACTTCGACAACCTGATCAATACGCTTCCGGACGCCTATCAGGCGCTGAGCCGACAAGGCATCTATGGCGACTTCTTCTCGTTCTATCTCTGCGACATCATCCTCAAGCTCAACGGCAAGGGCGGCCAGCCGGTGTACGTGAAGATCGCCGGACAGCCGACGGGGAGGTGCGCGCCGCGATGAAGCCGTTCTCTGAACGCAACCCGTTCGTCATGGGTGCCATCGGCCTCGGTTTGACCGGGGCGATCGTGCTGGTCGCCCTTGAGTACGACAAACTGCCCCTGATCAACCAGACCACGGAATACTCGGCGTACTTCGACGAAGCCGGCGGTCTGACATCCGGTGCGGGCGTGCAGGTTTCGGGTTTCCGGGTGGGTGAAGTGCGGTCGATCGAACTGGACGGACCGCAGGTGCTCGTCACGTTCACGGTGGACAACGACATCGCGCTGGGGGACCGTACCGAGGCGGCGATCAAGACCAAGGGACTTCTCGGCACCAAGATCCTCGAGGTCATGTCGCGGGGCGAGGGCCGACAGGAGGGCACCATTCCGCGCGAGCGCACCACGTCGCCGTACCAGCTGCCGGACGCCCTCGGTGAACTTGCGACGACGATCAGCGGACTGGACACCACCCAGCTGTCCGATTCGTTGCGGGTGGTGGCCCAGACCTTCTCCGAGACCCCACCGGAACTGCGGGTCGCGGTCGAGGGCGTCGCCCGGTTCTCCGAGACCCTCAACGAACGCGACGCCCAACTGCGGGAGCTGCTCACCCACGCCCACCAGTCGACGACTGGGCTGGCCGAGCGCAGCGACCAGATCGTCCGCCTGGTCGCCAACCCCAACGCGCTGCTG
>CAZOIX010000213.1:0-6711 GCA_964579685.1 uncultured Mycobacterium sp. | reverse complement strand
GCCACCACCGCCGCGGTGGCCACCGCGCGGAGGCGGGCGTAGCTGACGATGGTCAGGCACGCGCCGGCCAATGCCGCACCGGACGCGGCGAGCAACACCGGAACCAGCCCCACGGGCATGATGAAGCTCTCCGTGGCATCGACGTGGAGTTCGATCGTGATGTCGGCAAGTGCGGCGACCTGCAGTCCGGCCAGGATTCCGACCACGATGCCCGCCGTCATGAACAGCACGTCGCCAAGCCGGGCGACCGCGGTCAGCATGTAGCCGGTCAGGGCATCCTGCACCGAGCCGACCAGGGTCAGGCCGGCCAGCAGCATGACGATACCGGTGGCCACCAGCGTGGTCGGCCCTTGACCGGCGTACAGATAGGCCGCCACGGCGACCATGGTGGCGATGAAGGCGCCGACCACCTGCTGGAAAAACGGCGGTGTCCCGAATCGCTGCAGCAGCCGACCCACGCGATCGATCAGCGCGGATGTCACCGCGGCCAACAGGCACGTCAGCCACGTACCTCCGAGCAGCATCGCGATGCCGAGGGCGAAACCCGCCCAACCCGCCGTCGCCACCCATCGCGGATACCGGTGCTGGCGCTCGGTCAGCTCGTCCATCGCTTCGTGGGCCGCGTCGACCGAGACACCGCCCGAGGTGATCCGGCGGACCAGCCGGTCGAGCTCGGCCAGCCGCGAATAGTCGGTGGAGCGGGCGTGCGCCGACCGCACGATGGTGACGGGTGGGGTGTCCGGATTCGGGTGCGCCGACGCGAAAATCGTGGTGACGAAGACGTCGAAGACGCAGTCACGGAGCTGATAGGCCGCCGCCACGTCCTGAGCGGTCACCACCACGTCGGCGGTGCCCGACCCCGAGGAGAGCATCACCTCGGCAATGCGCACGGTCAGATCCAGCACCTTGCGGATGTGGCGATCGTCGATGCCGCCCGAGGATCGGCTTCGCTGCCCAGCCAAAGGAGCGGGATCGCGGCGCCCGACCAGCGGAATCCTCAGTCCGCGCCTGCGTCGCTCCCAGTTCCCTGTGCGCTGTGCGTCCATCACCGATCACGGGTCGCTGGGCATGCGACATCGCTCGGCTTGAACACGGCCATGTTCATCCCATAGCCGACGGCGTCGCTCTTCAAACCCGTTCAGTTGTGGGACAGAATCCATCGGGAGATAGGAGCTGCGATGGGCCGGCCCGAATACGAACGCATCCGCGCCGCTCACCTCGATGCGGTGCGGGCGGCGCTCGACGATCACGTGGGCCGCCTGGAGTGGTCGGCCGAGCAGATCGGGCGCCACCGCGACCGACGGTTGCGCTCATTGCTCGCATACGCCCGCGCCCGTTCGCCCTTCTACCGCGACCGGCTGCACGCACTGGACGTCGAAAACGCGACGGCGGCTGATCTGGCGTCGATTCCGATGCTGACCAAGGCCGAGGCGCAGGGCCAGTGGGATGCGATCATGACGACCCCGGACCTCGATCGCGCGGCCGCGGAGCAGATCTTGAGCAGACAAACGTGGTTCTCCTATACGCCTCACGATCAGCAGGTGTTCAGTTCCGGCGGCTCCAGCGGCGTGCGCGGGGTGTATGTCTGGGACTGGCAGTTCTTCGTCACCACCGCATGCCTTGCGTGGCGTATGCAGGCACGCGACGAACAGCGCAGCGCACCGGTGCGCGATGCGCGGCTGGCGGTACTGACCGCAGGCCTGCCACCACACGCCAGCACCCCCCTTTTCGACGTGCCCACGATCGCAGGAATGGAGACCGCCGTCATCGAGGCCGGCGCCCCGTTCGACGAGGTGATTGCGGCGGTCGAAAGACTCGCTCCGACCCACCTCGTCGGGTACGCCAGCGTCGTCGGCCGACTGGCCCGTGCCTCGTTGGCGGGTAACCTGCGGATCCATCCGACCCGGGTGAGCACCAACTCCGAGCCGCTGTTACCCGAAGATCGCGAGGCGATCGACAGGGCGTGGCATGCCACCCTGCACAACCTTTGGGGCTCAACCGAACTCGGAGTGCAGGCCGTGTCGTGCGGGCATGGCCCTGGGCTGCACATCTGTGAAGACGAAGTGATCCTCGAGCGCGTCGACGGCGACGGCGCACCGGTGGCGCCCGGCGAGCCCGCGGTGCGGACCCTGGCCACCGGCCTGTCGAACCGCACGTTCCCGTTCATCCGATACGACCTGGGCGACGAGATCACGATGTTGCCCGGAACCTGTCCGTGCGGCAGCGCGTTCGCCCGCGTCGCCGATATCAGCGGCCGTCGCGACGACGACTTCGTCTACGGCTCACATTCGTTGCCCGCCAGTGTCTTTCGACACATTCTCGGCACAGACCCGCGTATCGTCGAATATCAGGTGCTGCAGACCGAAACCGGCGCGGACGTGCTCGTCGTCGCACACGCCGATGTGCAATCTCTGGTTCCCGCCATCGTCTCGGCGATGCAGCGCTATGGCCTGACCCAGCCGTCGGTCCGGATACGCGCGGTCGAGACCCTGGGCCGCCACCAGGCCACCGGCAAGCTCAAACGCTTCGTACCGCTGCGGGCCCGCTGAATCTCACAACCGGCCCGGCGACGCATGTGCGCCTCGATGCTTCATGCCGAAACGGTGGCCGAAGACATCACGTGGGGTATGACCTCTGATCCGAACAATTCGATTGAGCGCATGACCTTGTCGTGTGGTATCCCACCGATCGCATGACTGGTGATGATTTGATCTACGTCGAGGCCGGCGAACGAGTTGATGGTGTTGAGACACTCTTGCGGGTCACCTACGCTGATGACCCCTAGGTCGATCAGCGGGTCGATCGCGTTGCCGTACTTCTCCACAAGACGCTCGATATCGGCAGCGTCCTCAGGCAGCATTTTGGCGTAGATCTCGTAGCCCGGTTTACCGGATACCGTTGAGAACAATTTGAATACGTTCTCGCTGTACCACTCGACGGCCGGGCCCCCGACCGCACGGGCTTCGTCTCGCGTTTCGGCGCAGTGCGTGAGCACGTAAGCCGCGATCTGATCGTTGATCTCCTCGGGCGGCTTCGGGCACTGCTTGACGGCATCGCGGTACACCTGAATCAGGGGCGCGAGTTTCTCGGCGTGGCCGATGATGAATGCCAACACGCCCAGTCCGTTCCGGCCGGCGATCTCGAAGCTTTCGGGGCTGCTGGCGGCCATCCACATCGGCGGACCTGGCCGTTGCACCGGTTTGGGCCAGACTTCACGCGATGGCAGATGCATGTAGGTGCCGTCGATACCCGGGTACGGTTCGTTTCGCCACATCTTCGGGATTTCCTGGAGGGCTTCCAGCCACATCCCGCGCGCGTCAGCGGGCTCGATTCCGTAGGCCTCGAGCTCGCTCGCTGTCGCCGCACGCCCCGTGCCGAACTCGACGCGCCCGTTGGACAGGATGTCGAGAGCAGCGATCCGCTCGGCCACATGGAACGGCGGATTGAACTTCGGTGGCAACAGGACGACCCCGTGTCCAATTCGTATGCGCTCAGTATGTTGTGCCACTGCCGACAACCAGACTTCCGGGGAAGATCCATGAGAATATTCGGTGAGGAAGTGATGTTCGACATGCCAGAGGTAGTCGAAACCGACCCGTTCTGCCAGCTTGGCCTGTTCGATCGCGTCCCAATAATGCTTGAACTCAGCATCTTCCGGCCACGGCCGCGGACCCAGCTGCATTTCCCACAACATGCCGAACTTCATTGCCACTCGTCTCCTTGTCTGGTATTGCGTCTCAGAAGAGAAGACCACCACTCCGCGATCCCCCGCGCATGCGTAGCGGCTACGCCATGTACCCGGCCGCTGCGACAGAAAGGCTCAACGTTTAGCATCCCGAATGCCGATGGGCACGTAGTCGCTACGCTTCCGCCTCCTGGGATATCCCGTATTGACTGAGCGGCGTGAGCGTCGAGCAGACCAGCCTTATCCCAGACAGTAGAGAACATCGTCGGCCGTGCACATAACCGACCATCTGCACGCCGCAGCACGCTGCTGGCCATCACGCTGCGGCTTCGGGGGGCACGGCGGAGACATCACATTCGGGGCGGCACAGTCAGCGGTCAACAAGCTCGCACGCGCACTGATCGCCGACGGGTTCGCCATCGGCACACCGTTTGCCGTGGTCAGTCCGAACGACTCGCGAACCCTGGTGACGATGCTCGGCGCGATGCGCGCCGGCGGGGCCTGGTGCAACGTCAATCTCGGCGCCGCCCCTGAAGTCACCGTCGATCTGCTTCGACGAGGTGGCTGCCGGGTGTTGTTCTTCCACTCCTCCGTCACCGACCGGGTGCCTGCGCTGGTCGAGGGCATTCCGACCCTGACCAGGCTGCTGTGTATCGATTCTGAGGACACCGACTACCCCTCGGTCACGCACTGGGCGCGCAATCACTCCGATGCGCACCTGGATCTGGCTGTACCTGAAGGTGCGTTGGGGTGTCAGGGCGTGACGGGCGGCACCACTGGCCAGCCCAAGATCACCCAGGCGTCGAACACGTTCATCGTGATGTCGACGTTGGCGTGGGCGACGTGCTGGCACTTCGACCAGCCACCTGTCAATCTTGCGGTGGCACCGATAACTCATGCCGGCGGCATGATCGCGCTGGCGCAGATGCAGTTCGGCGGGCGCACCGTTTGCATGGCCACACCCGTTGTATCCGACGTCATCAGGTACATCGCGCAGGAGCGGGTCACCACGGTGTTCCTGCCACCGACATTGATCTACCGCTTGGTGTCCCACTCAGACCTTGCCCAGCAGGACATCTCGTCCCTGCGATACGTGATTTCAGCGGCCGCGCCGATAGCTCCCGAGCGGATCAGCGACGCCGTCGGCGTCCTTGGTCCCGTGGTGGCGCAAGCCTACGGGCAGACCGAAGCGGGATTCCCGCTGACCTGGATGTCGCCTGCGGAGGTAGCCGCAGCCCTTCGGTCGGGTGACTCCGAGCGGCTGTTGTCCTGTGGAAGACCGACATTCATCTGTACGCAACTGGAGGCGATGGCCGCCGACGGTACGATTCTCCCGCCTGGGGAAACCGGCGAGATCGTATTACGCGGGCCGACGACCATGCTGCGCTATCTCGATGACCCTGACGCCACCGCGGAGGTACAGCGGCGCGGCTGGCACCATACCGGCGATATCGGCCATCGCGACGACGACGGCTACGTCTTCATCACCGACCGGCTCCGGGACGTCATCATCTCCGGTGGTTTCAACGTGTTTCCCTTCGAGATCGAACAGGCGATCCTGGCACTCCCGCACGTCGCCGATTGTGCCGTCATCGGTGTTCCCAGCGAAGAGTGGGGCGAATCCGTTCACGCATGCGTGGAGCTGCGCCAGGACGCAGCACTCACCCATGCCGAGCTGATCGAGCACTGCAAGAAGGTGGTGGGCTCGGTGAAGGCACCCAAGAGCGTGGAGTTCGTCACCAGCCTGCCCCGCAGCCCGGTCGGGAAGGTGCTGAAACGGGAACTACGCGCTCCGTATTGGGCCAACCGAGAGCGAACGATCGTCTGAAGTACCGCGATTCGCGCGCTACAGACCAAGCGACTTGCCGATGATGCTCTTCATCACTTCGCTTGTGCCGCCGTAGATCCTGGTGACACGTGCGTCGGCGAAAAGTCGGGCGATCGGATACTCCATCATGTAGCCGTATCCACCGAACAGTTGCAGACAGCGATCCATGGCGCGGGCCTGCACTTCCGAGCAGAAGAGTTTGACCTTGGCGGCATCGACCGGATCGAGGCTGCGGTGCTCATGAGCGAGTGCCGCGGCGTCGAACATCGCCTGCCCCGCCGCGATATCGGTCGCCACCGCGGCAAGTTCGAATTTCGTGTTCTGGAATGTGCTCAACGACCTTCCGAAGACACGGCGCTGCTGTACGTAGTCGATCGTGGCGTCGAGGGCCGACTGTGCCGATGAAATCGCGTTCAGTGCAACGCCCAGCCGCTCGCCGGCGAGGTTGTGCGCCAGATAGCTGAACGCCTCATCTTCACGTCCGAGCAGATTCGACACCGGAACTCGCACATGGTCGAAGGTCAACTCGGTGGTGTCCTGTACCGCCAGGCCCAGCTTGCTCATGTTCGGGCCCTTCGTGAAGCCCGGCATACCCGCTTCGACGACGAGGAGCGAGAGACCGTCGCGACGGTTCTCGCAGTTCGACGTCCGGGCCACCACGATCACCGCGTCGGCGTGAATCCCACCGGTGATGAATGTCTTTGCGCCCGTGACAATGTAAGTATCGCCGTCACGGGTGGCTACGGTCTTGATACCGCCAAGGTCAGAACCGGTGTCTGGCTCGGTCATCGCGATCGCTGTCATCATGTCGCCGGTCGCGCATCTCGGTAACCATCGCTCGCGCTGCTCGGCATTGCTGTAGGCCAGAAAGTACGGCATGACGACGTCGAGGTGGCAGCGCAACGGGCCGAGGTGAACCATCGCACGCGCCGCCTCCTCGTGGAGCACGACGCTGTAGAGGTACCCGGCATCCCCCGAACCGCCGTACTCCACCGGGACGTTCATCCCGAGGACGCCGAGTTCGGCCAGCCTGCGGAAGAACTCGCGCGGCACGAGCTTGTCCTCGAGCCACTTCGGGAAGACCGGGACCACTTCGCGTTCGAGAAACCGGCGGATCATCGCGCGGAAGTCGTCGTGCTCTTGAGTGAAGAGTGTGCGCTTCACCCCTACGCCGCACCCTTTTCCAGGATGTGGATAC
>CAZOIX010000212.1:0-6747 GCA_964579685.1 uncultured Mycobacterium sp. | reverse complement strand
GTCGCCGCCGAGTTCGGCAGGCACGACACGTAGATCGCCGAGGAAGGTCAGCCCCGCATAGGTGTCCAGCGCCTCGCGAAGCGGGTCGAACAGCAATGCGCCGGCCTTCGCCACACCCCCGCCGACCACGACGAGGTCTAGGTCGCACACGGCGCCGACCGACGCGATCATCGCGGCCACCGCCGTGGCTCTCCGGTCAAAGGCTCGGCGCGCGATCGGATCACCGGCGGTGGCCGCGTCAGCCAGTTCCTTGGCATCGGCATCGGCGGGCGCATCCCAACCCTGCTCGCGCGCCCACTGCGCCATCCGCGGGCCTCCGGCGATCGTCTCGACGCATCCACGCCCGCCGCAGGTGCACGGCCGGCCGTCGGGTTCCACGACGACATGGCCGACGTGCCCTGCGTTGCCGGTCCGGCCGTCATACGGCGCGCCGTCGAGCACCAGCCCGCCGCCGACGCCGGTCGACACCACCATGCCGAGCAGGAACTCGGCGCCGCGGCCCGCGCCGCACCACCGCTCCCCCAGCGCCATGCATAGCCCGTCTCCGCCCAGTCGCACGGCGGCGCCCACGATGGCGGACACCCGGTCGACGATCGGAAAGCCTTGCCAGGCAGTGATATTGATCGGGCTGACGGTCCCGGTCGGGATATCGATCGGTCCGGCAGACGCGACACCGACGCCACGCACCGAACCGCCCGCCACCGCCAGCGCGTCGGTGACCAACGTATCGACGACCGCCCATATCGCCTCGGCGTCACCATCGGGCGTCGGCAGCTTCGCGTGATGCACCAGTGCGCCGTCGGCGTCAACGAGGCCTGCAGCGATCTTGGTGCCGCCGATGTCGATCGCGAGGGTGGGCTGCTGGGCCATCAGTGCCTGTGGGTGTTGTCGGGCTGTCGTGGATCGCCGGGATGCTCATAGCCGGGCGCCAATTCGACCAGCGCGGCGCACCGGGCATCCAGCCACAGCCGGAACGCCCGGCGCCGGGCGGCGCCGCGCAGGTGCTCGGCCACCGCCGCGGTGTCGGCGAAGCGCACTCCCATCGCGGCTGGATTCCGCGCCTCGTACGCCGCGATCGCATCCTCGGTCACGTCGACGGTCTGCGTCACGCTGACGAACAATGCCCGTGCCAGCGGATCGGCGAGCACCGACGCCGCGACGCTGCCGATCTCGAGCCGTACCGCCATATCGGGCAGCAGGTCGTCCTCGGTCGGCGCACCGTCGATGCCCAAACCGCGCGCGGCCGCCTCGGCGGCCACCACCCGTTCCGTGACGAGAAGCTGTGTCAGCCAACGTCTCAACTGCCGCCCTTCGCTGGTGCCGGGATGCGGTAACGACGACGCCGACCGTGAGGAACGAAGCTGTGCTTCACGCGCATCAACCTCGTGAACCGACACCGGCACTCCGCCGACCGTCGCGGCCACACTCATCGGACCGTCACCCTGACCGCTGGCGAGTACAGCAGCTGCCCCGCCCCGGCGACCCGGATCAACGCCCACCATTCGCCGGGCCGCACCCATACCGGCGGCGCGACGTCGAAGCTGAGTTCGGCTGTGCCGCGAGCCGCCAGTTCGAGACCCGACGCCGCGGGTCCCATCCATTCCCACGTTCCCCACGGGCTGATCAGGTGGGCTTCGATCGCGATGTCCGCGAAGGCATCCGTGGCGACGCCGACTGTCAGCACGGCACGTTCACCCGCCGTGACGTCGACGTGCTGCGGGTCGGCGACGAAGCGCAGCAGGGCGTCGCCGGCAGGCGCGGCCACCGACACGACGCACACGTCCTCGACCACCTGGCGCCATGACGGTGGCATCGAAACATGGTGTCCGGTCAGCGCGAGTTCGGCGCGTATCGGATAGAGACCCGGCGGCGCGGCGGCCGGCGCGGTGACCACCACGTCGGTCGCCAGGTGTCCGCCGGGCGGCAGCATGAACGGCAGCTCGGCGGGATCGGCGGTCCAGCCGTCCGGGCACAACAGCCGCACCCTGCCGTGCAATACCGTGTCGCTGCAGTCACTGGATGCCGTAAGTCGCAGGTGTGCTTGACAGTTCGGCTCGACGACGATGTGCTGCGGATGCAGGTGTGCCACCGCGGGCAGGCCGCCGAGCGGCGCCGGGCCGCGGTTGTGCAGCCAGTACCGCGCATACAACGGCTGCGCCGCCTCTGCGTCCGGCGCAAGCACCGTGTGATCGGCGTCCAGCACCTTCGGCATGTTCAGCCGGGTCAGAACGGTGGCGATCTCGAATCCGTGCAAGGTCAGTCCGCCGGACGAAAGATGTTGCACACGAGGCTGTTCCAAGAGGTCGACGCGGGCGGCAGCCGACACCCGGCGCAGTCCGGACCGGACCTCCGCCTGGGTATCCGCACCGGACGTCTCGATCAGTCGCACCGCGACGCCGTCGACGGGATGGACATGGCGACTGCTGCCGCTTGCCAGCGGATTACCTGCCGGCTTCAGCGCACCGAGCGCTACGGTGCCCGCCGGCTCGATCTCCAGCAGCGACCCCCACTGGGGCAAACCGCCTGCGGTGCCGGTGTTCTCGGTGACGGTCAATGGCGGCTGGGAGAACTCTGCGCTGCGGGCGGGGATGGCGGCCTGGCGCCAGTCACCGTCGCCGGAGACCACCGCGTACTCGAAAGTGTGCGTCCAATGCTGGAGCTGGAAATTGGAATCGTCGGGGGCGGTGCGCCGTGGGGGGTCGATCCAGGTCCCCGACGGCCAGCCGGTGCACGAACGCATCAGCGACGTGTGCAGGGTACCGTCCGAATCGACGGCGAATCCCGGCATCCCGCGGTTGAGCACTGCGACGGTGCGCGCCTCGAAAGGCTCGAGCCCGGCGGGCGCCGCCTGGTCGACGACGATCTCGAAGTCGCCGAGGTCGTCGACAATCGAGTCCGCTGCGGCGTCCAGTTCCGATCCGGCGACCACGAGTACGGGCAGCGCGCGGACCGCGCGGAGATCGGCACCGGGCACCCACTCGTCGGCCAGCGGCGCGCTGGCCGGTATCCAGATCCTGGCCTCGCCCGTCGCGTTCAGTTGCCGCTCGAGTTCCTCCGTGTACGTCGGGTCCGCAGCGGCCAAAACCGCTGCCGTGAAGGAATTCCGGTCGGGTCCACCGACGGCGATTCGCGCATCGGGCAGGTTGGAGTCGACGTCGAGATCGCCGTAGCGCGGATGGTCAGGGGCGCTGCAGGTCGCGGTGACGCCGGCGCGGACGAGCGCAACCATCAGCGCGCGGATCATCGGGGTCGACGCCGAGTCGGTTGGGGCCACCACCTCGGCCACCGATACCGTGCGCACCCCGTCACCGACCCGCACCCGTGCGCACGAGGACAGCCCGAACCAGCCGAACGCCGGATTGTCGAGCGTCCACGGGTGTGTCGCCGAGTCGACGGCCGACTCGTCGCCCCTCTGATGCAAGAGCCCGAACCCGCGGCCGATCACCGCGTCGCCGACCTCGCTGACCGGCAGCGCCCCCGGCACCGGGCACGGCCAACGCAGGCGCAGAAGGCGGTCCGCACCGGTGAATTCATCGATGGTGGTCCGGCAATCCACGCGGGCCACGCCGTGCCACAGCGTCAGAGTCTGGGTGTAGCGCAGCAATTCCCCGATCCGGCCCCGCACCACCAACCGCTCTCCCAGCGGCCCTCGGTAGGCCTGGACCTGGGCAGGGTTCGCCGACGAACAGACGACCGGTCCCTTCGGCAGCAGATGCCACGGGCCCTCGCCGGCCTCCGGATGTGCGGGGTATTCGTCGTAGACCGCGAGCTCGTTGCCGACCGTCCCGGCGGCGATCAGCTCGCGTTCCGACCCGACCTCGATGAGCGAGCTCACCCCGCCACCACGGGCCGCATCCACCCGAATGCGGTAGTGGCCGTTGCTGATCTCGTTCCCGCCGAACGTCTTCCAGTCCTCGGCCACCGCTGTCGGCTCGAGCCGGTACGACTGCCAGCCCAGCGAAGGCATGTCGCGCGCCAGCCAACTGACCACTCGTCCGCCGTACGCCACGTGGGCGGGCAGCTCGGTATCGTCGGAGTCGAACACCTTGACCCCGGCACCGACGGGTTCGTCGAATGTGGCGGTCACGACGTCACTGCGTTTGTGCGCCAATGCATTCCAGACGACAACACCCCCGTCGACGACGCCGACGGCCCGTGACAGCAGGGCCAGCGCATTGTCGCGGGCCGTCGAGCCCAGTTCCCACGCGTCGCGCCAACCGGTCAGCAGGTCGAGGTAGACCTGATCGGACTCCGAGCCGGTGATCGCGTCGTGGTGTGCGCCGTAGACGAGCTGCACCCAGGCCTTCGCCAGGGCGGCCTGCGGATAGGTCGCGCCACCGAGCAGGCCCGCGAAGACGGCGAACTTCTCGGCGTCGAGCACCGCGTGCTCCGCAGCCCGGTTGGCTTGTTTGGTGTCGATGTAGGACACGTGACAGCCGGTGTAGATGGGGTTCATGTCACGTGTCTGCGGTGAAGCTTCGGCGCCGCGCTCGGCGAGCTCATCGCGCACCGCCGCAAAGAACTCGCTTGGCAACGCGCACACGAACTTCGGCCATGTGTAGCGCGCGTTCCAGTCTCGGTGAATCTCGGTGACCCACTTGTTCGGTGGTGTGTAATCGGTGCCGACGGGTAGCAGCACGTTGCGCGTCAGCGCCACCCTCTTCAGCTTCGCGAACAATTCGTGGGTTGCGGTCTCGGCCTCCTCGAGCGTGGCCGCCGAGTCCATCCACCACCCCGCCGCGTAATGAGCGGGCATGTAGTGGGTGAGCAGGCCGCGTCCGGACGGCGCGATCCATTCGAATTCGCTGCTGAACTGCATGCGTTCGGGGTCGCCGTCGCCGGCCATCGGACCCCACTGGTGATGCGGGCCGCGCGCCCACGAGCTGGAGGTCAGGCCGGCGTCGGCGGCCATCCCGGGAAACTGCGGGTCGTGTCCGAACACGTCGAGCTGCCAGGCGGTGGCAGGGTTGGCCCCCAAGATGTCGCGCTGAAAACCTATGCCGTGCACGAAGTTCCGGATGGTGGTCTCCGGGCTGGTCAGGTTGGTGTTGGGTTCGTTGTAGGTGCCGCCCATCACTTCGACGCGGCCCTCGGCGATGAACCGGCGTAGATCGGCCCGGTCTTCGGGGTGGGTGTCCCAGAACGGCTTGAGGTAGTCGACTTCGGCCAGCACGAATTTGTATTCGGGTTCGCGCCGTGCCATGTCGAGATGAGCCCGCACCAGGTCGAAGCCGTTGGTCTGCCTGCAGCGGCCGGGCGGATCCTCGGCCCACAGGCTGGTGTACGCCGCTTGGGTGTTCCACCACACCGGGTCGTAGTGGAAATGGCTGATCATGTGCATCGTCCAGCCGGGCTCGGCAACGGTGAACACGAATCCGGTGATGCTGTTTCCTGCGATGACCCGCGCGTCGCGCACCTCGCCGGGCACCGGGTCGGTCACCGCCACGGGCACCTCGACGCTGCCCTCGTCGCGATCGGCCTTGGCGCGCCCGGTGAGCCCGTCCCCTTCGATGCGTATGTTGCCGATCCCACCGGCATAGGTGACCCGCACCAACTGCTGCGGTGCCTGCGACGGTCCTGTGAACAGCTCCGTCGACTCCGCGGAGATGACGTGCACGCCAAAACCCTACGGGGTCAGGTCCGCGAAATGTCGACGACCAGCGCACGATGATCCGAGATCGGCAACCGGGGTGCGCAGCAGCCGTCGACGCGCAGTTCGTCGTCGGTCAGGATGTGGTCCAGTTGGGTCTCTGGCACGTCGGCCGGGAAGGTGGGCGCCGTCCCCAGCGCTCGCAGTCCGCTCAGGCGGCCGACCCTGGGCGGCGTCATGTTCAGATCGCCCATCAGCACGTGCGGCCCGGGGAATCCTCGGAGGTCGCGCATGAGACGCCGCAACTGCCGCCGGTTCCATCCGGGCACGAACGACAGATGGGTGTTGGCGACGGTCAACGGCCCCACCGGCGTGTCCAGCCGTGCCAGCACCGCCGCCCGCGGTTCCTCATCGACGACCTGAACACGATTCGGTCCCCGCAGGTACATCGGGAACCTCATCGGGATGCGGGGCAGCCGCACCACCTGCCAGTCGGCGGCCGGATATCGCGAAAGAAGCGCGATGCCGTAGGCGGCGGTGCCGGGTTGTTCTCGGCCGGTCGCCGCCATCCAGGTGGCCCCCGGTGTGCCCGCGATCGCGGCGACGAACCGATGGCTCACCGCAGCCATGGCGTCCGCGGCAACCGCTGTCAGATCGGCCATCCCGGAGCGTGGTTGGTCCAGGTCGACCTCCTGCAGCGCGAGGATGTCGGGGTCGAGTCGGCGTATCGCGTCCACAAGTCGGTCCCGGTGAACGAGTCCGTCATGGACGCTTCGTCCGTGCAGGATGTTGAAGGTGGCCATCCGCATGGGTACTCCCATACCCGCAATGGCCGCCGGCCCATCAGGAGACTTGTGCCCGCCCGAAACGACGATCTGCGTGACGCACTCAAACGCGCTGCGGCGGCCCTGCGCGCGCAGGGTCCGGACTTCGCCCTGGGTGGCAGCTACGCCCTGTGGGTGTTCGGCGGCCCCGAACCCGCCCACGACGTGGACTTCGTCGTCGCCGAGGTCGACACCGAAAAGGCCGCGGCCACCCTGAAGGACGCAGGGTTCAACATCGAGCGAACCCCCGAGGACTGGCTGTTCAAGGCATGCGTCGGCGATGACTTCGTCATCGATGTCCTGCACCGGCTCAACGGGGTGCCGGTGCAGGAC
>CAZOIX010000211.1:0-6767 GCA_964579685.1 uncultured Mycobacterium sp. | reverse complement strand
GTATGAAAGCCTCTCCGGTGCAACGCTTCCCGGATGGATTCAGGAGGCGCTCAGTGCGCCTGCGCGATCGCGATCCAGCACCATCGAGTGGGGCGCGGCCGATCAGGACGCGCACCGCAGCGGTGTGCTTGCCTGCCTCGAGGCGATCGCGGCCGGTGAGGTGTACCAGGCGTGTGTGTGCACGCAGTTCGCCGGCCGGATCGATACCGGAGCCGCCCCGGCGGCGACATTCAGTACGGCCGCAATCGATTTCTTCGTCGACTCCGTCGCCCGTACGTCCCCCGCCAGGGCGGCGTATCTGGCCGGCGACTGGGGCGCGGTGGCGTCGCTGTCTCCGGAACTGTTCCTGCGCCGACGCGGCGAGTCGGTGACGTCGAGTCCGATCAAGGGCACGATGCCGCGGCATGCGGATCCGGCGGCGCTGCGCGCGTCGGTCAAGGACGTCGCCGAGAACATCATGATCGTCGACCTGGTCCGCAACGATCTGGGCCGGGTCGCGGTCACCGGCAGCGTGTCGGTGCCCGAACTGCTGGTCGTCCGTCCGGCACCGGGTGTCTGGCATCTGGTGTCGACCGTGACGGCACGCATCGGGGCCGACGTGCCGATGACCGACGTGCTCGACGCGACCTTCCCACCCGCATCGGTCACCGGCACACCCAAGCTGCGGGCGCGTACGCTGCTGACCGGATGGGAGCAACACCGACGCGGGATCTATTGCGGCACAGTAGGTTTAGCCTCGCCAATTGCCGGATGCGAACTCAACGTGGCGATCCGGACGGTCGAGTTCGACGGGAGCGGCAATGCGGTTCTCGGGGTGGGTGGCGGTATCACCGCGGATTCCGATCCCGGCCGCGAGTGGGACGAATGCCTGCACAAGGCCGCACCGATCATCGGTGTCAATCGCGCGAGCGCACAACCGCGTCATAGAGTTCGCGCCGCGACGGCGCACCCGGATGCATCGCGATCACCTGCGCACACGCATCCTTGACCCGCATGCCGGCCTCGACCAACGACTGGACCTGCGCCACCAGCGACTGGATGTCGGCCTGAGGTACGGCCCCCGCGAGCACAACGGTGATCTCGCCCAGCACGCCGTCCTTCGCCCATTCGGCGAGCTCGGTGAGCGAGCCGCGGACGACCTCCTCGTGCGTCTTGGTCAATTCACGGCACACCACCGCCTCGCGCTCACCGCCAAGAGCGTCCACGGCGTCCCTGAGGGTCTCGGCCAGCCGCCGCGGCGACTCGAAGAACACGCACGTACGCGGTTCGGCGGCCAACGTGGCGAGCCAGGTCATCCGTGCCGAGTGCCTGCGCGGAGCGAACCCTTCGAAGCAGAACTTCTCCGACGGCAGTCCTGATACCGCCAGCGCCGTCGTCACCGCCGATGGGCCGGGCAGACACGTGATCGGCAGGTCGCTGTCGATGCAGGCGGCCACGAGTCGGTATCCCGGATCGCTGATCAGTGGCATGCCGGCATCGCTGACCAGCAGCACCGTCGCTCCTGCCGCGATCTCGGCGACCAGCGCCGGAACCCGCGTCGCCTCGTTCTGGTCGTACAGGCTGACCACCTTGCCCCCGGGTTTGACCTCGAGGGCCGCAGCCAGGGTACGGATCCGCCGGGTGTCCTCGGCGGCGATCACGTCAGCACTGGCCAGCGCCCTGACCAGCCGCGTCGACGCATCCGCAGGCTGACCCATCGGGGTGGCGCCGATAAGCAGTCGGCCGGCACTCATGCGGGACAGCCTACGATCGCTTGCGTGACCGCCCCCGCAACCGAAGCTTCGCGCGCGGTCCCCGTCATCAGCCCCGCACCATTGGTGCCGGTCGCGGACTTCGGTCCCGTGGACCGCCTGCAGGGCTGGGCGATGACTGCCGTCGTCACCGCGTTGGCCGCGGTGACCCGCTTCCTGAACCTGGGGTCGCCGACCGACGCCGGCACGCCCATCTTCGACGAGAAGCACTACGCACCGCAGGCCTGGCAGGTGTTGCACAACCACGGCGTCGAGGACAACCCGGGCTACGGGTTGGTCGTGCATCCGCCGGTGGGCAAGCAGTTGATCGCGCTCGGCGAGGCGCTGTTCGGCTACAACGGCCTGGGCTGGCGCTTCGCGGGCGCCGTCTGCGGCATCATCACGGTGTTGCTCGTCGTGCGGATCGCGCGGCGGATCAGCCGGTCCACGGTCGTCGGTGGGATCGCAGGGCTGCTGCTGGTCGCCGACGGCGTCAACTTCGTCGCGGCGCGCACGGCATTGCTCGACGGATTCCTGGTGGTCTTCGTGGTGGCGGCGTTCGGCTGTTTGATCGTCGACCGCGACCAGGTGCGCGAACGCATGCACGTCGCGCTGCTCGAAGGCCGCATCAGCGAGACGCCCTGGGGGCCCAGACTGGGTGTGCGGTGGTGGCGGTTCGGCGCGGGGGTACTGCTCGGATTGGCTTGCGCCACAAAGTGGTCAGGTTTGTACTTCGTGGCGTTCTTCGGGGTGATGACGCTGGCGTTCGATATCGCCGCACGTCACCAATATCGCGTTCCGCGGCCCTGGCTCGGCGCCTTCCGGCGCGATCTGGGCTCTGCCCTCTACGCGCTCGTGCTGATCCCCTTCGGCGTCTACCTGGCGTCCTATGCGCCGTGGTTCGCATCCGAGACCGGGGTGGATCGCCACGAGGTAGGCAGATCGATCGGCCAGGACAGCACCCTGCCGGTGCCCGACGCGCTGCGCTCGCTGTGGCACTACACGTATTCGGCGTACAAATTCCACGCCGGCCTGACCAACGCCGACGGCAACCACCACCCGTGGGAGTCAAAGCCGTGGACGTGGCCGATGTCGCTGCGGCCGGTGCTGTATGCGATCGACAACGAGAATGTTCCCGGCTGTGGCGCGAAATCATGCGTCAAGGCGGTGTTGCTGGTCGGCACGCCTGCCATGTGGTTCATCGCGGTGCCGGTGCTGGCGTGGGCGCTCTGGCGGACGTTTGTCAAACGCGACTGGCGCTACGCCGCGATCCTGGTGGGCTACAACGCAGGGTTCCTGCCATGGTTCGCCGATATCGACCGGCAGATGTACTTCTTCTACGCGGCGGTGATGGCGCCGTTCCTCGTGATGGCGATCGCGATGATCCTCGGCGACATCCTGTACAAACCGAACCAGAACTCGGAGCGAAGAACGCTCGGGCTGATCGCCGTGAGTTGCTATGTCGCCCTTGTGCTGACGAACTTCGCGTGGATGTACCCGATCCTGACGGGTATACCGATTTCGCAGGCCACCTGGAACATGCAGATCTGGCTGCCGTCCTGGAGCTAGCGCCCTTTCACACCGAAATCCGAGGTTTGCAGCCCGCTACTCGCGCTTTCCCTGCCAAAGTCGGATTTCGACGTGAAAGGAGCCTCGCGAAGTCGCTAGAGCGGATCGCGGGCCGCGGGGCACGACATGCACCGAGGTCCGCCGCGTCCCGTGCCCAGCTCGGATGCCTCGATCGGCAGCACCTCGATACCCGAATCCACCAGTCGGGCATTGGTTTCGGCATTGCGCTCGTAGGCGATCACCACGCCCGGCGCCACCGCAAGGGTGTTGTTGCCGTCATCCCATTGCTCCCGCTCCGCGGTGACGGGGTCGAGGCCGGTGGCGATCACCCGCAGCTTCTCGATACCCATCGCGTCGGCCGCGGCGATCAGGAACGGTCGCGCATCGTCGATCCGCACGCCACCGGAGCCGTCGCGGTGAATCGTGAACGCCGAGAGCGACTCGACAACGTTCGGGTACATCACCACGGCGTCGACGTCCACCATCGTGCACACGGTGTCGAGGTGCATCTGCGCCCGCTCCTGCGCGATCGGCACGGCCAGCACGGTGTGCGCGAGATCGTCGTCGAACAGACTGCGCGCCAACGCCTCCGCGCCCGCCGGTGTGGTCCGCTCCCCCACTCCCACGGCGACCACGCCGGGTGCCAGCAGCAGCACGTCGCCGCCCTCGACGGGCGCCGACCGTGACTCGTACGCACGCCGCACACCGAGGAATCGTGGATGATGCGCATAGATCACGTCGGTCAGCGACGTCTCGCGCACACGCGCGGGCAGGGCCAGCGACGTGATGGCCACCCGCGGACCGATCCAGAACGAGGAGTCGCGGGTGAAGAGCAGATTCGGCAACGGGTTGATGACGAAATCGCCACCGTGGTGCATTCGCCGCACCAGCGACAAGTCGCCGCCATGCAGCGGCAGTTCGTTGAACGTCATTCCCGCCATCAGCAACGACGCCAGCGCCGGAGCATCCAGCGTGCGCAGGTAGGCCGAAAGCTCGGCAGCCAACGGCAGTCCCAGCCGGCGCGGATCGACCGCGGCCGCAATGCCGTGCATACGCGCTGCTCCGCTCTTGGCCAGCGCCTCGGTCAACAGGTCGGCCAGCAGCAGCACCTCAACGCCACGGGATGCCAGCAGTGCCGCGAACGCGTCGTGCTCGCGCTGCGCCTTGGCCACCCAGGGCAGGCCGTCGAACAGCAGCACGTCGTTGTTGCGTGGGGTCAGCCGCTGCAGTTCGGCCCCGGGACGGTGCAGGATGACCGCACGCAGCCGGCCCACCTCGGAATCGCAGCCGAACATCACAACTAGCACCGTAACGTGCAGATCGGGGGCGAGTACCTCAACTATGGTTCAGGTCATGGAGTTGATCCATGAACTCACCCCGGGGGACATGTCCGTTCGCAGCGGTGTGGCGGTATCGGCGCTGCACTTCTACGAACGCGAGGGGCTCATCACCAGCACGCGAACCGGCGGCAACCAACGCCGGTACGCGCGCGAAACCCTGCGTCGCGTCGCGTTCATCCGCATGAGCCAACGACTCGGCATCCCGCTCGCGCGCATCAGGGAGGCGCTGGCCACCCTCCCGACCGACCGCGTCCCCACCAGCAAGGACTGGGCCAGGCTCTCGGCGGGTTGGCGCCAGGATCTCGACGACCGCATCCTGCACCTTCAGCGACTACGCGACAACCTCACCGGCTGCATCGGTTGCGGCTGCCTGAGCCTGAAGACCTGCGCGCTGACCAACCCCGGCGACGTGCTGGCCGAAGAGGGCCCCGGCGCCGCGCGCCTGTGATTCTTCGAACGTCTGTGCGATAGGATCGTGGACATGGAGCTGGCTCTGCAGAGCTCGCTGTTCGAGCACGCCGAACGACGCCACCTCGGCGACGGCGCGTGGATCGACTACCGGTCCGGATGGCTTGACGACGGCGACTCACTGTTCGAGGAGTTACGCGATGACATCCCGTGGCGCGCCGAACGCCGCCAGATGTACGACCGTGTGCTCGACGTGCCGCGGC
The DNA here is from genome assembly GCA_964579685.1 of uncultured Mycobacterium sp. Classification (GTDB taxonomy): domain Bacteria; phylum Actinomycetota; class Actinomycetes; order Mycobacteriales; family Mycobacteriaceae; genus Mycobacterium. The sequence goes on along the minus strand of CAZOIX010000211.1, from coordinate 1,457 downwards.
TGGTCAGCTTTCACGACCTGGTCGACGACCCGCCACCGCATCCTCGACTGAAGCAGATCCGCAGGCGACTCAACGACGCCTACGCGGGCGAGCTCGGCGAACCGTTCACCACGGCGGGCCTGTGCCTGTACCGCGACGGCGACGACAGCGTGGCCTGGCACGGCGACACCGTCGGCCGCAGCAGTACCGAAGACACCATGGTGGCCATCGTCAGCCTCGGCGCCACAAGGGTTTTCGCGCTGCGTCCGCGTGGCGGCGGCAAGTCGCTACGGATGGCGCACCGGCACGGCGATCTACTGGTGATGGGCGGGTCGTGCCAGCGCACCTGGGAGCATGCGATACCCAAGACGACGCGACCGACCGGCCCGCGGATCAGCATCCAGTTCCGGCCGCACGACGTGCGCTAACCCTTCACCGCGCTCACAGCCGCGGTGAGGAGGTCGCGGGCGCGCTGGGTGTCGACGGGTACGACAGGTTTGTCGGGCAGCACCAACGGATTCGCGGTGACGATCACCATGAACGTTCCGAAGCTCGCGATGTAGTTGTAGATGTCCCCGGTGCTCGGCTTGCCGTCGACGATCATCTGCAGCACGCGATGCGTGCCCAGCGTCTCGGCACCGTCGATCTGCGGTACCTCGACCTCCTCGACGAAGCCGCGCACGCCACCGCCGGCGAACCCCACCTTCTTGCATTCGTCGTCGGGCCGGTTGACCGGAACCGGCTTGGAGGTCTCCACCGCGATTGCGATGAACCGGTTGCCCTCACCCTCGGCAAAAGTGGCAGCCATGTTGCCCTTCACCCCGTCAGGCAGCGGCCGAGCGTTGGCGAACGACCCACAGTCGGCCGGATCGAACTTCACGCCGGCAGGCATCTCCCGCGCTCCCAGATATCGCGGGTCGATTCCCGTGCGCCCGACCTCGGTCACCGTGAACTGTGGACCGAACGTCGACCGAACGTCCTTGACACGGGCGATGTCGGCGTTGGAAACGTCGGCCGACTGTCCGGTCGAACACGCGGTCAACACTCCGACACACACCAGGGCGAACTGGCCGCCGAGCCTTGCGCTCTTGGACATCGCCGCACAACTTACCCGGCGGAGTCGCCCGAACCCCTCAACGCCGCCACCGTTTTCACCATCAACGCCCCTGCGAAGTCGGCGCCCAGTTGAGGATTCGGCGATCCGGGATCGCTGACGACAGTGACGAACGCAACGTAGTCGCCCAGATACGCGGTGACGGTGTCGGCGTGGGAGCGGGTTTCGGTGCCACCCTCGACGACGGTCGTCGTCGACGTGGTCATCGCGACGGTCTGGGCGCCCTCGATCGTCGGCGCGGTCGTCAGGGTGATCGTGCCGGTCGTCCGTCCGGCCGACAGCGTCCAGCGCCCGCATTCGGCTGCCACCGACGGATCGAGGCCCACGCTCAGTTCCGCCACGACGGCGTAGACGATGCCACCGG
>CAZOIX010000210.1:6040-6779 GCA_964579685.1 uncultured Mycobacterium sp. | reverse complement strand
CATCGGTGAAATCGAAGTGACGTCATCGGGCGGTGGCGTGCGCGAGGCGTGCCTGTGGTCGGCGGGTCTGGCGACCCCCGGCGTGACGCGACGTGCCAGCATGCTCGACTCGGGCGAGGAGATCACCGACGCCGAACCCGACGACTGCCCTGTGGCCAGGCCCGGCCGATGGATCGTCGATCCCGACGGTGCGGTCGTTCGCGCGGGGCTGGTGCGTCACTACGCGACCCGGCACGGGCTGTGGCAACTCGACCCCGACATTGCCTACCTGTCCGGTGATCGGCTGCCCGACGGGGTGCGTGGCTTCGAGGTCTTCGAGGAGCTTGCCTACAGTGAACGCCGACTGCGCCAAGCACTTTCGAGCCACGACGTCGGTTCCGTCGAGATTCTGGTGCGTGGCGTGGACATCGACCCCGATGCCCTGCGGCAGCGGCTGCGGCTGCGCGGTACACAGGCGGTCTCGGTGGTCATCGCCCGTCTCGGCACCGGAGCAGAAAGCCGGGCAACCGCGTTCGTCTGCCGAGCGTCACGTTGATGTCGGCGCGGTCCGGCTGAGATGCCACGTACCCTGGCAATGATGCGCCGGCGGCCGAGCCGGCGCCGACCGTGAGGACGTTCAAGGATGCGCATTCTCAGGCTGGCGGCCATCGTGTTGGGTGCCTGTGCCGTTGTCGGCACGATCGGCATTCCGGTGGCGTCGGCGCAGCCTGCCTGCGCGGAACTGCAGGGCGTCGTCGGA
>CAZOIX010000210.1:0-6030 GCA_964579685.1 uncultured Mycobacterium sp. | reverse complement strand
GACGGGATATGCCGCGTTCACGTGGAGAACGCGAGGTACACCATCGACATGAGCTTTCCCAACGACTATCCCGACCAACAGGCGGTGGTCAGGTATCTGACCCAGTCGCGGGACGGGTTCGTCAACGTCGCCGACGACCCCGACGCCTACAACCCGCCGTACGAGCTGGACGCTGACGGGGCGGGCTACCGCTCTGGCCCGCCGTTGCCGGGCATCGGCACCCGCAGCGTCGTGTTCACGACGTATCAGAACGTCGGCGGTGCACACCCGCAGACGTACTACCAGGCGTTCAACTGGAACCTCGCCACGAATGCGCCGATCACGTTCGATTCATTGTTCAAGCCGGGCACCAAACCGCTCGACGTGATCTATCCCGAGGTCAACCGCTCCCTGTCGCAGGAGCAAGGCTTGATCGACGCCATCCCCGCGAGCGCCGGCCTCGATCCTTCCAAGTATCAGAACTTCGCTGTGACCGATGACTCGCTGATCTTCTTCTTCAGCCAGGGGGAAATGTTCCCTGAGTCGGCGGGCCCGGTGCAGGCGTCGGTGCCGCGCGCAGTAGTCGCGCCGATGCTGGCTTTGTGAGAGCGGCTCACGTCCGGGTCGTCTCGCGGTCCTTCCCCGTGACCGGGTCGTAATTCTCCCAGAAGGTGGCGTTCTTGATGTCCAGCGCCGCCGGGTAGAACATCGGGTCGAGGCCCTGCTTCTTCTGCTTCTCGTAGTCCCACAGCGCCTTGTAGGCGGGCTGCTGCAGGATGATGATGCCGATGATGTTCAGCCACGCCATCAGGCCGACGCCGATGTCACCCAGCGTCCACGCTTCCGATGCGGTTGACACCGCGCCGATGGTCACCGAGACCAGGATCAGTGCTTGCAGCAACATCGTGGTGTTCGACCCGACCGTGCCCCGGATGTACGGGACGTTGACGGTGTTGGCCTTGCCCAGCAGGAATCGCAGGTTGGTCTCTGCCATGTAGTAGTAGGCGATGATCGTGGTGATGCAGAAGAACGCCAGCGAGATCGCAATGAAGCTGGAGCCCGCGCCGCTCCACAGCGTGTCGAAGCCGGTCTGTGCGAACGTCGGGCCGACCTCGGCGTCGGCGGGCAGGATCGAACCGCCTTCGCGAATGATCGCGCCGTCGGCACTCTCGCCCTCGAACACCCGGTAGGCCCCGGTGGACAGGATCAGGAAGCCGGTGGCCGTGCAGATGAACAGCGTGTCGATGTACACGGCGAATGCCTGCACCAGGCCCTGCTTGGCCGGATGCGACACCTCGGCGGCGGCCGCGGCGTGCGGACCGGTGCCCTGGCCCGCCTCGTTGGAGTAGATGCCGCGCTTGACGCCCCACATCACCGCGGAACCGACGATCGCGCCGAACGCCGAGTCGAGCCCGAAGGCGCTGGAGAAGACCAGCGAGACCACGCCGGGGATCTCGCCGGCGTTGAGCATCACGATGACCAGGGCGAGGACGATGTAGACGATGGCCATGAACGGCACGACGATCGACGCGAAGGTCGCGATCCGTTTGACCCCGCCGATGATGACGAACGCGAGCACAATCACGATGCCGACGGCCACCCACCACTTGGACCAGCCCCAGGCGGAGTTCATCGCCGAGGCCATCGAGTTGGACTGGACGCTGGGCAGCAGCAGGCCCATCGCCAGGATGGTGACCGCGGCGAAGACGTAGCCGTACACCTTCATCGCGGGCGCCGCGGCGGTGTTCGCGAAGGCCCTGCTCAGGTAGTAGGCGGGCCCGCCGCGGTACTCGCCGGTAAGCGGATCGCGGGTCTTGTAGATCTGGCCCAGCGTGCATTCGACGAACGACGTCGACGCGCCGAGAAACGCGACGGTCCACATCCAGAAGAGTGCGCCAGGGCCACCAAAAGCGATCGCGGTCGCGACACCGGCGATGTTGCCGGTTCCGACCCTGCCCGCCAGTGAGATGGTCAGCGCCTGGAAGGACGAGACGCCCGACGGGGATTTCTCGCCCCTGAGCATCAGCCGGATCATCTCGGGAATCTGGCGCACCTGGACAAACCGAGAGCGGATGGAAAAGTAAATGCCCGCGGCCAAACACAGATAGACGAGCGCGTTGCTCCATATATAACCGTTTACGGCGTTGAGGAACTCGGACATGACTGCCTCCCAGGCGCTTCGGGGGAATGCGATCTCCCCGGGATGCTTGCATGAAGGCGGCCGTGGGCTGTTACGAAGGGGTCACATTGTTGTAAGGCCGCGTTAGGCGGTCGTTCTCGCGCGACGAACGGACGGTCACGCCGGCGCGAAGCCGTACACGCGTCCCTCACTGGTCGCCGTGACGACGCGGCGATCGTGGCCGATGGAGACGCCGACGGGCCACCCACCCGCGCCGGGCAGTGGATACCTGTTGACCGTGCGGCCGTCGGCCGGATCGAAGACGAGCAACGCTTGCCCGTTCTCTCCGTCCCGCGCCACGGTGTACCCGACGTGTGCGCCGGATCGGCTCGAGGTGGTCAATGGTGCAACATCGTCGCGGGTCCACACCACTTCGCCCCGGTCACCTTCGTCTTTGATGCCGACGAGCTTGGCCCCGGGGCCACCGCCGGCCACGATCAACCCGTCGGGTGACACCGATGGCGGTGTCTGCGCCAGATAGTCCAGCGGAAGCGACCATTTCGCCTCGCCATCAGCGGTGTTGATCGCCCACAGGTGCTCGTCACGCCCGTTGACGTACACGGTCGATCCGTCCGCGGACAGCACCGGGCTGGCCAGCGGTCCGCCGCCGACGGCATCGCTGGTCCATTCTCGGGTCAGCACCGGGTTCTGGTCCGCGCGGTAGCGCAGTCCCACGAGGACGGGTGCTTCCGCGCCGTGCTCCCACAATCCGAGCACGACGATCCCGGTCTGATCGGCGAACGCCGGTGCCGCCGCCACCGGGCAGCCCGCGCGCGCAGGTCTGCAGTCGGCGAGGCCTCGCTTGGAGTCCTTGGGGTCGACACCGTCGATCAAATCCAGTGGTGACCCGTCGACGACGCCCTTCTGGGCGTCGAACACCAGCACCTGACCCAGGTGCGTCACCACCAGCAGACGGCCGGGTGCCACGATCCGCGGCGTGGTCGGCATGCCGATCACCGGTTGGCGCCATCGGATCCACTGCGTCGGCGGGAACGAAATCATGGCGCCTGGCTGACCGACGTAGAGGTTGTCGAAGCCGTCAATGAGCGGACTGTATGCGTCGCCGCCCTGCTCAAGACGGGTGCACCAGCGTTGTCGGGCGCGGTTGTCGGCCTCCCACACCATCAGCGAGCAACCGGCGGGGGTTTGTGCGTTGACGGCCAGATAGCTACCGGATCCCAGGGCGGCCGCCGCGGCGAGTTCACCCTTGACCGAGCGCGTCCACTCCAGTCGCAGCGCGTCGGCGCCCTCTGCCGGTTCGTAGCTGCTGTTGCGGGCGTCACCGTACTGGGCGGGCCAACCCGACGCCGCATGCGCTTGGACCCAGGTGTCGGTATTCCCACAACCGGCCAGGACGGCCGTGATCAGCGCCGTTGACGCCAGCACCATCGATCGCCGGAACACTGCGCCCTTTCTTTCTTGTACTGCGAGCCCACGTGAGGGTAACCGTTCTGCGCCCGCTGGCTCGCGTAGGCTTTCCGGCCATGACGACGATGTGGGGCGCTCCGCTGCACAAGCGGTGGCGAGGTTCGCGGCTGCGCGACCCCCGCCAAGCCAAGTTCCTCACCATGGCCTCGCTGAGGTGGGTCATCGCCAACCGGGCCTACACCCCGTGGTACCTCGTGCGTTACTGGCGGCTACTGAAGTTCAAGCTGTCCAACCCGCACATCATCACCCGCGGGATGGTTTTCCTCGGCAAGGGTGTGGAGATCCAGGCGACGCCGGAGCTGTCCACGATGGAGATCGGCCGCTGGGTGCACATCGGGGACAAGAACACGATCCGCTGTCACGAGGGTTCGCTGCGGTTCGGCGACAAGGTGGTCCTTGGCAGGGACAACGTGATCAACACATACCTCGACGTCGAACTCGGCGACTCCGTCCTGATGGCGGACTGGGTCTATGTCTGCGACTTCGACCACCGGATGGACAGCATCGAGCTGCCGATCAAGGATCAGGGCATCGTCAAGGGGCCGGTACGGATCGGCCCCGACACGTGGATCGCCACCAAGGTGACGATTCTGCGCAACACGACGATCGGCCGTGGTTGTGTGCTGGGCTCGCATGCGGTGGTCAAAGGTGACATCCCGGACTTCTCGATCGCCGTCGGTGCACCGGCGAAGATCGTCAAGAATCGCAAGTTGTCGTGGGAGACGTCGGCCGCCCAGCGGGCCGAACTCGCCGCCGCACTGGCCGATATCGAACGCAAGAAAGCCGCGCGCTGAGCGGACCCGCCACCTCGCCGCGAGCGTGCGTGTTTGAAGCCGACACGCCGCGAAATTGCCGCACTATGTGCACGTTCGCGGGTTCTGAACAGCCGCCGCGGCGATGTGATCAGCGATCGGGCAGCGCGTGCTCGATGATCGGACGGCGCCGGTGAGGTTCGCGTTCGCGGCGTTTGGCGGCGAGGTAGATCTCTGCGGTCTCATCTGCCACCGTGTGCCAGTCGAAGTCTGAGGTGAGCCGGTCACGCGCGGCGACGGCCATCTGCTGGGCTCCCTTAGGGTCGTCCAGTACCAGGCGTACCGCTGCGGCCAAGCCGGGAACGTCGCGCGGTGCGAAGGACCTACCCGTCTGCCCGTCGATCACCGCTTCACCGAGGCCTCCGACGTCCGAAACCACCAGCGGGATACCGGTGGCGGCCGCTTCCAGGGCGACGATGCCGAACGGCTCGTAATGGCTGGGCAATACCGCAACGTCGGCCGTGTGCAGCATGCTCACCAGGTCGTCGTGGTTCAGATGACCCGCGAACCTGACGGCCTTGAGCACCTTGTGCTTTCGCGCCTGCTCGGCGAGCCATTGCTGCTGCGTTCCCGTCCCCGCGACGGTCAGGGTCGTGCCTGGATGGGTGCGCCGGATACGGGGGAGCGCGGCGATCAGATCGTGAATGCCCTTCTCGTACTCGAGCCTTCCGAGATACATCACGTTGGCCGGCCCGGTGCGCGGGCGACGTGTGGCGAACGGCCATAGCGCGGCGTCGATCCCGTTGCGGATCACCTTGATTTGGGCGAGGCCGGGCCCGAACAGTTCGGTGATCTCGTCGGCCATCGATGCCGAACAGGTGATGAGGGAGTCGGATTCGTGAACCAGCCAGGATTCCGCCGCGTGTACCTGACGGCTGATGCGACCCGAGACCCAGCCCGAATGCCGACCGGCTTCGGTCGCGTGGATCGTGGAAACCAGTGGCACATCGAAGTATTCGGCCAGTGCGACGGCAGGATGCGCGACCAGCCAGTCATGGGCGTGCACGACATCGGGTCGCCACGGCTTGTTGCGCCGACCCTTGATCGCCAGACCGGCACGGACCATCGAATGACCCATCGCCAGCGTCCACGCCATCATGTCGGTGCCGAAGTCGAATTCGTGCGGATCCTGGGCAGCCGCGACGACACGGACGCCCTCGGCGATCTCGTCGGTCGACGGATGCGTGCTGGGATCGGTGCCGCTGGGCCGACGGCTGAGCACGACGACCTCGTGGCCCGCGGCGGCCAGTGCCGTCGCGAGGTTGTACACGTGGCGGCCGAGCCCGCCGATCACCACCGGCGGGTACTCCCACGACACCATGAGGACTTTCACTGCACGCTGGCCGTCCGTGAGAGTGCACAAAGTGTGGATATTTGGCGGCGTGTCGACTGCAAACACGCACGCTCGCGCAATAGGGGTGGGGTGGTCACGGGCGTGGCAGCCTTCGTGCGTCGAGCGCGCCGAACAGCCCGTCGGCGCGATTCCAGCCGTCGGCGAGTCGCTGTGCATGCTCGCGACGGCCCGAGGCCATCGCGCCGGCGATCTCGCGGGTCGCGTGGGCGTGCAGGTGTGCGCGATACCGCGCGTAGTCGGCGGCCGAGTCCTTGCTGACCATGAACGGCCAGTCGCTG
>CAZOIX010000209.1:0-6779 GCA_964579685.1 uncultured Mycobacterium sp. | reverse complement strand
TCACTCGGCATCATCATGTCGATTTCGGGCAAGCCGTTCTCGGCGCTTCCCCGGTGGCGGGTGATCCGGCTGGCGTTCGGTGGACCGGACAAGGACGCGCCGTGGGAAGAACGGCTGACGTCGGAAGTCCGCAACATCTCGATCATCAACGGCCCGAACTTCCTTCCGCCGGTTGACCAGCTGCGCCGCCGCGTGGAGAACCTGCGCGCGCGCAGTGATTACCCGCAGGGCATGCTGCGTCAGTTCGACGCGATCCTGGGCACGGGCAGCCTTCTGCGCTACACCCGCAAGATCACCGCGCCGACCGTCGTCATCCACGGCTCGGAAGACCCCATGGTGCGGCCACGCAATGGGCGCAACCTTGCCCGTGTCATCGGCGGCGCCCGCTACGTCGTCGTCGACGGCATGGGACACGATCTGCCCGAACCGGTTTGGCGCCCCGTCGCCGACGCGTTGACGGAGAACTTCGCCGCGGCCGAGCCGTGATTCACTCCAGCTCGGCCAGTGCCTTGCGGGCGGCTTCCAGTTCGGCTTCCAGGGCAGCGACCTTGGCGGCCTGCGCCGAACGCGCTTCCTCGATCAGTTCGTCGATCGGGGCGGAGAGTTCCTCGTGCAGTTCCTTCGCGGCGCGGGAGACGGCGGCGGCAGCGACGGCCAGATTCCGCGCTCGGTAGGTGGTGCCCTGCTTCAGCTCGGCCCGCCATTCGCCGTCGGCGGTACCGGTGACCGTGAGGGTCAGCTCGAGCGTCTTGGGCTTCTTGCCCGTCGACTTCTTGGCCGGAGCCTTCTTCGGCTTCTCCTCGGACGGATCTTCGGCGACAGGAGGAATCACCGCGTCCGGCGTGTCGTCCTGGGCGGGATGCGTTTCGGGTGCCAGAGTATCTACGGTCATGCCGTCATTAGAACATATGTTCGACACGGTCCGTCAAGCACCCGCCTCAGCGCAAGACCGTCTGCACCGCGTACTCGACCACCGCGTCCAGATCGCTGCCGAGATTTCCTGCCAGCCACTGCTGGGCCAACTCGGCCATCGCGCCGGTGTAGAGGGCGGCACCCACCTGCGCGGCGATGGGATCCGAGCCTGGGTTCAACCGCCACCCTTCGGTCAGCACACCCTCGCGAAGAAGGTCCTGCGTGGCCTTCCGGCGCGCCGCGAGCACCGGGTTGGCGCGCGCGTCGGTGAACAGAATCCGGCCGCGACGCGGATCCTGGGAACTGAATCCGAGCACCGCAGCGACCCCGGCCCTCGTCCGATCTTCGAGTGAATCGCCCGCCGCGGTGATCGCCGCCTCCACCTGCGCCCCCAGCTGCGCGCTGACTTGGTCGTAGACCGCGCCGAGAAGATCGTCGGTGTCGGCGAAACTCTCATAGAAGTAGCGGGTGTTCAGTCCGCACTCGCGACAGACCGACCGCACGGCCACGGCGGCCTCACCACCCTCACCGAACAGGCTGAACGCTGCGTCGATCAACTGCGCGCGCCGTTCGGCGCGGCGGTCGGTCAGCGGCACGCCGGCCCATCGGGTCGGACTGGACATCACCACAGGGTAAGCCCCAATCCGCCAAGTCTGGTCACATGCGTGCCCAAAGAGTATTCTGGTCACGGCTGTGACCAGAACCGAGGAGGGAGCCGCCGTGGACCTACCGCACCAGAAGGTCGGGCAATTCGTGAACCAGCGTTTCGACCAGGACGTGCGCAAGCACTTCTTCCGGGGCATGGAGTTCGCGGCACCGGTCGCCGACCCCGGGTGGTTCGGACCCGGTAGCGCCGTCTGGCATGTGCACTCACATATGCACGCCCTCATCTTCGGGCTTCAGTGTGCGGCGTACATCGAGCGATTGGATCCGTCGATCTACTGGATGGGCATGCATCATTCGCGGCTGGTCAAACGCGACGGGGACGGAACGGCGCTTCCCGAGATCGATCCGAAAGGCGCCGCGGTGCGGCTCGGCCACTCCGTCGCCTTTTTCATCGGCACCGCATACGGCTCGACCGAGACCGCCGAGCGCCTGGCGCAGTCGGTGCGCGCCATGCACCACACGATCAAGGGCGTCCGACCCGATGGTGCCGCCTACGACGCCGACGACCCCGAGTGGCTGCGCTGGAACTACGCGACGGTCGTGTGGGGCATCGCGACCGCGCACGAGCTCTACCACCCAAATCCGTTGCGCGGTAAGAAGCTCGACGGCTATTACGGCGAGTTCGTGCGCGTCGGGCATGCACTCGGCGGAACCGACCTGCCCACCACCAAGGCCGACACCCTGGACTGCCTGAAGTCCTATCTGCCCCGGCTTGCCGTCACACACGGCACCGCGATGGCGACCGGACCCAATCTGCCGATGCCGCAGAGCGCCGTCGACTGGGCCATCCGGGACACGATGCCGAAATGGGCCAAGGAACTCATCCAGCACCGCGACCCCAACATCGTCGAACGCACGGCCCGGCGCGCGATGGTCTGGAGCATCATCAACGGCCTGCACGTCGCCGCGGGCCCAGCACCGGAGTTCCGGCAGGCCCAGGCCAGGGTCAAGTCGGGAACCTCGGTGGCGCACACCCTGCCGACCTACACCCCCGGCGACGACCCGGTTCGCAGTCGCGATGAAGTGGAGCACAGCTTCGCGTAGCCACTGTGACCCGATCCACACGTTTTCGCGGCTCACTGCCGTTTTTGAGACACTGGCCCCTATGAGTACGACTAAATCTCGCGAGATGGCCAAGCTGGACCGTGTTCCGCTGCCGGTCGAGGCCGCTCGCATCGGCGCGACGGGTTGGCAGATAACCCGCACCGGCGCGCGAGTCGTCACCAAGCTCGCCGGTAAGGGTTCGTTGCCGCAGAAGATCATCAAGCAGATCCCCCAGACGTTCGCCGATCTCGGACCCACCTACGTCAAATTCGGCCAGATCATCGCTTCGAGCCCCGGCGCGTTCGGCGAGCAGCTGAGCCGCGAGTTCCGCAGCCTGCTCGACGCCGTACCGCCTGCCGACGAAGAAGAAGTGCACAAGCTAGTCAAAGAGGAGCTCGGCGACGAGCCGGCCAATCTGTTCGCTTCCTTCGACGAGAAGCCCTTCGCGTCGGCCTCGATCGCTCAGGTCCACTACGCGACGCTGCACAGCGGCGAGGAGGTCGTCGTCAAGATCCAGCGGCCCGGTATCCGTCGCCGCGTCGCCGCCGATCTGCAGATCCTCAAACGTGGAGCACGCCTGGTCGAGTTCGCCAAGCTCGGTCAGCGGCTATCGGCGCAGGACGTTGTCGCCGACTTCGCGGACAACATCGCCGAGGAGCTCGATTTCCGGCTCGAGGCGCAGTCGATGGACGCCTGGGTGTCACACATGCACGCGTCCCCGCTGGGCAAGAACATCCGTGTGCCGCAGGTCTACTGGGATCTGACCAGTGCCCGGGTGCTCACGATGGAGCGGGTGGCCGGCGTCCGCATCGACGACGCCGCAGCCATCCGCAAGGCCGGCTTCGACGGCACCGAACTCGTCAAGGCCCTGCTGTTCAGCGTCTTCGAGGGTGGCTTGCGGCACGGCCTGTTCCACGGCGACCTGCACGCGGGCAATCTGTTCGTCGATCCCGACGGCAAGATCGTCTTCCTCGACTTCGGCATCATGGGCCGGATCGATCCCCGCACACGCTGGCTGCTGCGTGAGCTCGTGTACGCGCTGCTGGTCAAGAAGGACCACGCCGCCGCGGGCAAGATCGTCGTGCTGATGGGCGCGGTCGGCACCATGAAACCCGAGGCCCAGGCGGCAAAGGATCTGGAGAAGTTCGCGACACCGCTGACCATGTCGTCGTTGGGCGACATGAGTTATGCCGAGATCGGCAAACAACTTTCGACGCTTGCCGAAGCCTACGACGTCAAACTGCCTCGCGAGCTGGTGCTGATCGGGAAACAGTTCCTCTACGTGGAGCGCTACATGAAGCTGCTCGCCCCCAGGTGGCAGATGATGTCCGACCCGCAGCTGACGGGGTACTTCGCCAACTTCATGGTCGAGGTCAGCAGGGAGCACACTGAAGAAGTCGAGGCCTGAGTGCAGACACGCACGGGCACCGCACGAAGCGGCGAGCTGGACATCTACTACGAGGACATGGGCGACCCGAACGATCCGGCGGTACTGCTCATCATGGGCCTCGGCGCGCAATTGTTGTTGTGGCGCAAGGACTTCTGCGAGAAGCTGGTCGACCAGGGGCTTCGGGTCATCCGCTATGACAACCGTGACGTCGGGTTGTCCTCCAAGGTGACGGGCCGGCATTCGGGTGCCGCACTGCTACCGCGAATGGCGCGCTCATTCGTCGGACTGCGCAGCCCGGCCGCGTACACGCTCGAGGACGTCGCCGACGACGCCGCCGCACTGCTCGACCACCTGACGATCGACACCGCCCACATCGTCGGCGCATCGATGGGCGGCATGATCGCTCAGGTCTTCGCCGCCCGCCACCGTCCGCGCACCAAGACGCTGGCCGTGATCTTCTCGAGCAACAACCAACCGATGTTGCCACCGCCGGCGCCCAAACAACTGCTGGCCATTCTGCAGCGGCCGAAGGATGCGACCCGCGAGGCGATCATCGACAACGCCATCCGCGTGAGCAAGATCATCGGCAGTCCCGGCTACCCCGCACCCGAAGACCGGATCCGCGCCGAGGCCATCGAGGGCTACGACCGCTCCTACTATCCCGCGGGTGTCGGCCGTCATTTCGCGGCGATCCTCGGCAGCGGCAGCCTGCTGCGCTACGACCGTCAGATCACCGCGCCAACAGTGGTTATCCACGGCAAAGCCGACAAGCTGATGCGGCCGTTCGGCGGACGTGCCGTCGCCCGTGCCATCGACGGCGCGCGTCTGGTGCTCTTCGACGGCATGGGACACGAGTTGCCACGCGAACTTTGGGACGACATCGTCGGTGAGCTGAAGACCAACTTCGCCGCCGTATAAGTGCGGTTATGCCGCTTCTGAGTTAGTTAGCTTCAGCAATTGCGGCTAGCATGCGAAGTCGAGTGCTTCAGGGCTTTGCGAGCTGTCAACGGCGATGACGGCGGAGCTACTGATTCGCCCAGAAAGGCACCCAAAGAAATGGCTGTTGCACGCTATTTGACACCGCACTTCGAAGACGTCCAAGCGCATTACGACCTCTCCGACGAGTTCTTCCGGCTGTGGCTGGACCCCAGCCAGACGTACAGCTGTGCCTACTTCGAGCGCGACGACATGACGCTGGAAGAAGCGCAGCTGGCCAAGATCGACCTCGCGCTGGGCAAGCTGGGACTGCAGCCCGGCATGACACTGCTCGACATCGGTTGCGGCTGGGGTTCGACCATGATGCGAGCAATCGAGCGCTATGACGTCAACGTCGTCGGACTCACGCTGAGCGAGAACCAAAAGGCCCATGTGGAAAAGGCTTTCGCGGAGTCGGACAGCCCGCGCGAGAAACGGGTGCTGTTGAAGGGCTGGGAGCAGTTCGATGAGCGCGTGGACCGGATCGTGAGCATCGGGGCCTTCGAGCACTTCGGTTTCGACCGCTACGACGACTTCTTCGCGATGGCCTACGCGGCACTGCCCGACGACGGCGTCATGCTGCTGCACACCATCACCGCGCTGACGCTGCCGCAGATGGCCGACCGCAAGATACCGCTGACCTTCGAGGTGGCGCGGTTTGTGAAGTTCATCCTCACCGAGATCTTCCCCGGCGGCCGGCTGCCGTCGATCGAGAAGGTCGAAGAGCACGCGACACCGGCCGGTTTCACGCTGACCCGCCGCCAGTCGCTGCAGCTGCACTATGCGCGCACCCTCGACACCTGGGCCGAGGCGCTGCAGTCACACCGGGACGAGGCCATCGCCGTGCAGTCCGCAGAGGTCTACGACCGTTATATGCACTACCTGACCGGCTGCGCCAAGGGCTTCAGGATGGGCTACATCGACGTCAACCAATTCACCCTCGCCAAGTAGTGGCGAATTAGGGCGTGACCCGGGCCAAACGCTAGGGTGTACGACCAGATCAACACTACGAAGGGCCCAGCAGCGAATATGTCTGACAACTCCACCGGCACGAAGGACATGACTCCTCATTTCGAGGACATCCAGGCCCACTACGACCTGTCGGACGACTTCTTCGGCGTGTTCCAGGACCCGACCCGCAAGTACAGCTGCGCCTTCTTCACCGGCCCAGACGTCACGCTGTCGGAGGCGCAGGTCGCCAACGTGGACCAGCACCTGGACGCGCTGGACCTGAAGCCGGGGATGACGCTGCTCGAGGTCGGTTGCGGCTGGGGTCTGACGCTGCAGCGGGCGATGGAGAAATACGACGTCAACGTCGTCGGCCTGACGCTGTCGAAGAACCAGAAGGCCTACTGCGACCAGCTGCTGAGCAAGATCGACACCGAGCGGACGTTCGACGTGCGGCTGGAGGGCTGGGAGCAGTTCCACAGCCCGGTCGACCGGATCGTGTCCATCGAGGCCTTCGAGCACTTCGGGTTCGAGCGGTACGACGATTTCTTCAAGACCTGCTTCGACATCCTGCCGGACGACGGCCGGATGACGATTCAGAGCAGCGTCGGCTACCACCCCTATGACCTGGCCGAACGCGGTAAGAAGCTGACGTTCGAGCTGGCCCGGTTCATCAAGTTCATGATCACCGAGATCTTCCCGGGTGGGCGCCTCCCGACCACGCAAATGATGGTCGAGCACGGCGAGAAGGCCGGCTTCGTGGTGCCCGAGCCGCGGTCCCTGCGCAACCACTACATCAAGACTCTCGGCATCTGGGCCGACCGTTTGGAGCGCCACAAGGACG
>CAZOIX010000208.1:0-6785 GCA_964579685.1 uncultured Mycobacterium sp. | reverse complement strand
AGATGAACATGGCCAGCCCGATCAGGCCGCCGATCACGGCCGCCTTGGCCACCGCCGGGATTCGTCGAATTCCTCCGACACGGTCGAGAAACCACAACAACAGCCGGTTGTACACCGCGCCGAGACATCCGGTGAGCAGGCCGAAAAGCACGAAGAGCGGTAGCCACGCCAAAGCGGGCGCACCTATCGCCTCGACGTGAAAGTCCGGTTCGTTTCCGAGGAGCAGTCGCATACAGCCGACCGCGGCCGCCGCGGCGAACAGGGTCGCCAGCACGGTCTGCAGCCGGAACGACTTCGTCACCTCTTCGAGCGCGAACAGCGTGCCCCCGATCGGTGCGTTGAACGCCACCGCGAGACCGGCGCCGCCCACCGCGGTCTGCATCATCCTGACGTCGGACTCATGGAGCCTGACCCATCTCGCCGTTTCGGCTCCGATCGCCGCGCCCATGTGAACCGTCGGACCTTCGCGCCCCAGCACCAGGCCGGACCCTATCGACAGCACGCCGCCAACGAACTTCGCAGGCAACAGCGGGAGCAGCGGCGGTCGGGCGTTGCCCGCGTAGACCGCCTCCACATGCTGGATCCCACTGCCTGCAGCCAGCGGTATCCATCGCACGATCAGGGCGGCCAGCATCGCCCCGAGCGCGGCGGTGGCCACCGGCAGCAGCCATCCGGGTCCCGGCAGCCCGTGCGCCCAGTCGACGAGGTCGATGCGCAACCGGTCCGCGGTCTGCAGGCACCAGCGGAAGGCGCCGCCGATGAAGCCGATCGCCGCGCCCGCCGCGATGGCGGTCACGCTGATCAGAATCCATCCGCGCATGGACTCGACCGGTTGGTCGGGAACTGCCGACGATTCGGTCATGATGCCGCGGACCGATAGGGCGCAGGGTCGTCCCGGCGGCGAATGTGCACGACCGAGCGTCCTCCTTCAGCGATGGACGGCAGCGACGGGTGTTCAGTCTTGCAGATCGGGGCGCACATCGCGGAACCGCGAGCGCTGCGCGGTGTCGGCGCCGCCGCCCGACGTCGAACCCCACGTGTCTCCTAGGCTCGAAGCGATGACACCGGAGGGCCAGCGTCGCGGTTTGTGGTCACGGCTGTCGGATTCTGCGGCCGCTACCCGGACGACTGTTCAGCGGCACGCGTCCGAGAAGTTCGCCCGTCTCCCGCGTCCGACGCAGCAGGCGGCCCGGCTGATCGAGCGCACCGGTCGCGGGACGTTTGAACACCGGGTTCCCGGGTTGGCGGCCGAAGCGGCGCTGTTCACCTTGATCTCGCTGCCGGCGCTGCTGCTGGCGGTGATCGGGTCGCTGGGGTTTGTTGCGGCGGCACTGGGTCCTCGGGGCAACAAGGAACTTCGTGACCTGGTGCTCAGAATTCCGGAGTCTTTCCTGTCCGAGCCGACCTACGCGACCTACGAGGGACTCGTGGACACCGTGCTGGACCAGACCCGGGGCAGCGTCGTCTCCATCGGCATCGTGCTCAGCATCTGGACCGGTTCCCGGGCGGTCAACCGCTATCTGGAAACGATCACGATCGCGTACGGCGTCGACCCACGGGCCGGCTGGCGGCGACGCCTGCTGGCGATCGGGTTGACCGTCGGCGGACTCCTCGGCGCTGTCGCGCTGCTGCCGCCGATGGTTTTCGGTCCCCGGCTTCTCGAGTGGCTGGCACCTCCCTCCGCCGCGGAGGCCACCCTGCGCATGCTCGATCTGTTGTTCTGGCCCGGTGTAGTCGTTCTGGTGCTCATCGGGGTCGCCACGCTCTACCACGTCGGCGTCCCTTGGAAGACGCCGTGGCGCCGTGACGTGCCCGGGGCGCTACTGGCACTTGCACTGTGGCTGTTGGCGTCGGCCGGGTTGCGGGCCTACCTCGCGCTCAGCGTCCGCGACGATGCCGTCTTCAGCCAACTCGCGGTGCCGATCGCGGTCGTCCTGTGGCTCTACATCACGGCGTTCGCCGTCTTGTTGGGCGCCGAGTTCAATGCCGCAATCGAACAGATCTGGCCGCACGAGGAACATCCCTGGCGGCTACGCAACATTCCCGGCGTTCCGCGTCGCCGGGCCAGACGCGAAGCGATTCGGTAACTTCGCCGCTGTCACACTCGTGCAATCGGCCCGGGCGGGAGCGGTCAGGTGACCGGAGAAGTTGCGGATAAGCCAGCAGAACCCGGCCCGTACCGGGTTCTGCTGGCACAGGGCACGCTGTACATCACGGGCCTGCAGCTGGCCAACGTAACTGTGGTGTTGCCGTTTATCGCCGCCGAATACGACCTGCTCTGGGTTGCGGGCCTGCTGTACGCGGCCTACAGCGTCGGCATCGTGGTGGGCAACTCCCTATCGCCCTATGGGCTACAGCGCGCGCAGCACCGGAAACACTTCCTCATCGCCTGGTCGACCGGGCTCATGGCCGGACTCGTTCTGGTCAGCGGAATCTCTGCGCGCACCGGACTCCTCGTCGCTGCGGTATTCCTCACCGTCTCGATTGCCGTGGGATTGGTATCGAGCCTGTCCAAAGTCGCCTTCTCCGAGGTGATTTCAAGCAAACTGTCAGAACACCGGCGCCGCGACCTGGTGTTGGCCCAGGGCGCGCTCGGCGCCGTCGCCGCCATCGTGACGACGCTGGCGCTGGTCCCCTACCTGGCGCGTCGCGACCCGCAAAACAGTCAGCTTGACCTGCTGTGGGTGGGTGCGGCGTGCTTCGCCGCCGCCGCGATACTGGCCGCCTTCATCGGCCCGGTGACAACCGGTGTTCGCCACGACCGTGTCACCTTCGCCGAGACCTATCGCGAGGGCTTGGTCGCCGCCCGGTCGCAGCCCTGGTTTCGGCGCTACGCCGCGATCATGCTGTTGTTCGTGCCGGTCAGCCTGGGCACGCCGTTCTACAGTGTGCACGCCTCGGTGAATCACGCCGGCTCCGCGGGAAGCCTTCACGTGCTGGTGATTTCGTCCAGTACGGGGCTTGTGGCGGGAGCGCTGTTCTGGCGGTTCGTCAGCCAGCGCCACGGTGTTCGCACAATGTTCTTCCTGAGCGCGGTTCTTCCTGAGCGCGCTATTCGGTGCGGCAGCCGCGATGATCTGCGTGGTGATCGAGTACCGCCAGGAATGGAACCACGTCTGGATCTACGCGGTCGTCTTCGTTTTCGCGACCGTCGCCAACCAGGCCATTTTCAGCGCAGGCCTCATCTGGATCAGCGCCAAAGCGCACGACCACCACCGTGCCACCCTGCTGGGGTTCGGCGCGTTGCTGATCGCGATCGCCTCATCTCTGCTCGGCGCTGCGCTCGGCGCGCTCGCGCAGAACTCCGCGATCATCGGCCCGCTGCTCGTCTTGCTCACGTTGAATCTGCTCGCGGCCGGCGGGGCCGCTCTCCTGGCTCCGCGGCACAACCCGCCGATTGTTTCTTGAGCGCAGTTGTCACGCGGCGCACGTCATGTGCCACATATGGTGATGCTCGGTTGCGGGCAGATCGACAACGGGAGCAAGCGGTGACGGCAACGACGTCGAGACGGTGCGGGATTCTGGCGGTGGCGGCTGCACTGATATTTGCTTCCGGATGCGGCCAGGCTTCGCCTCCCCAGGACACGTCGCCCAGCGCGACAGGCGAGTCGACGGGCAAGGAAATGGACGCAGGTGTCGCCCAGCGGCTCGACGATGCCATCAACCACACAATGGATCAGACGTCGATCCCCGGGGCGATCGTCGGCATCTGGGGTCCTAACGGGAACTATGTGCGGACGTTCGGGGTCGCCGACCAGGCCGGCGGCGAGCCGATGCAGACGGACTTCTACCACCGGATCGGTAGCCAGACAAAAACATTCACCGTAACGGGTGTGCTGCAGCTCGCCGATCAGGGCAAGCTGCGGCTCGACGATCCCATCGCCGATTTCGTCGACGGCGTCCCCGGGGGCGACACGATCACGCTCAGGCAGCTGGCCCGTATGCAGAGCGGTCTGGCGAACTACTCCGAGTCGGACGCCTTCCAGCAGGCGTTCTTCGCCGATCCGTTCCAGAACTTCACCCCGCAGCAACTGCTCGACTACGCGTTCGCCGAGCCTGTGAAATTCCCGCCCGGCCAAGGGTTTCTGTACTGCAATACCAACACCGTTCTGCTGGGTCTGGTGGTGGAGAAGGTCAGCGGCCAATCCCTGCCGGATTACATCCACGACCACATCACCGAACCATTGGGCATGGGCCACACCAGCTTTCCAACGACGAACGCGTTCCCCAAGCCACACGCGCAGGGCTACACCACGCAGAACGCGGACAATTCCGAGACAACGGCCACCGACTGGAACCCGTCGTGGGGCTGGGCCGCCGGGGCGATGATCTCGACCCTCGAGGACATGCACATCTGGGTGCCTGCACTGGCTAGCGGAAAGTTACTGTCACCCGAGATGCAGGCGCAGCGGCTCGAGACCGTCACTCCGCCGGATACGCCGCCCGGCGACGGCTACGGCATGGGAATTTTCAACATCGGTGGCTGGATCGGACACAACGGCAGCCTGCCGGGCTACCAGACCGTCGGGGTCTACCTGCCGGACAAGGAAACGACGCTGGTGATTTTCACCAACACCGACATCGAATACAACGGCCAGGAACCGAGCACCCCGCTGGCCAAGGCGATCACCGAGATCATCTCGCCGAACAACATCTACGCGCTGGGCGAAGCGGTGCAGCCGCCCGACGTGACACCGCCTCCGCCCACAGCGACCACCACCAAGCCGCGGTGACAGGCGCTCCAAGAATCTTCCAAGATCCAGGGGTCACTGTGTGTTCAGCAAGTGCGGGGGCCTAACCCGACGAGGCCCCCGTACTTGCTCCTGATTCTTGACGAAGACTCGCCCTACCACTGGTGCTTCGTCAGTGGACCAACGACCTGTCCACGGGCAGCGGCGCGGTGAGCGCGGCAGCCAGCAACGCGATGATCTCCTCCGTGCTTCCGACGTCATCTCCCGCTTGGGCCGCACGTTCGCGCTCTGCCAGCAGCGCGAACATCGTGGTGGCAATCGCTTTGACCCGGCGTCTGCGGGCATCGCGGTCCCGGGCCGGGATGGCGTGGGCCAGCCGGTCGAGGACCTGCGGCCACACCGATCCCTGCGCCTCGTCGACGTCAGTGCGCAAATGGAGCGACGCCGCCTGCAGGAACCTGGCGTAGTACGGGCTTCCGACCGTGGTCAGGGGAAGCACCATGATCCGCAGCCATGCGCTGACGTCATCGCGGGCGTCGTCGCCCAAGGCCACGACCATCTGCGCGCGTTCTCGCTCCATCGGCTCGAGCCGACGCTTGACGACCGCATCGATGAGATCTTGGCGATTGCGGAAGTGGTAGTTGACCGCGGAATTGTTTCGCTGGCCCGCCGCAACGGCGATGTCGCGCAACGGTACCTGGATGCCACGCTCGGCGATCAGCCGCTCGGCTGCATCCAGAATGTCGCACCTGGCGCGTTCACCACGGTTCACATCGCCCATATTAAGCGAATGTGCTTAAATTGCGTCGGCCGACGGCCGGAAGAGGTGACTCGATGACCCAATCGGATGAGGTCCGCGAGATCGACGCGGGCACGCCCATGCGGCGGTTCGCCCGCGGGTGGCATTGCATCGGCCTTGCCGAAGACTTCCGCGACGGAAAGCCACACGGCATCAACGCATTCGGCACTCGGCTCGTGGTGTTCGCCGATTCGCAGGGCGCCCTACACGTGCTCGACGGATACTGCAGGCACATGGGCGGTGACCTCTCCCAGGGAGCGGTCAAGGGCGATTCCGTGGCGTGTCCGTTCCACGATTGGCGATGGCAGGGCTCCAAAGGTCGCTTCTCGATAGTGCAGTATGCCAAGCGCACCCCACGGCTCGCGCGGACCCGGCGCTGGCAGACGGGCGAGGTCAACGGCCAGCTGCTGGTCTGGCACGACCCGGAGGGTTGCGCACCGCCGGCCGAAATCTTTCCCCCAACGATCGACGGCTACGACGAAGGAAAATGGTCGCCGTGGTCGTGGAACTCGATCCTCATCGAAGGATCGCACTGTCGCGAGATCGTTGACAACAACGTCGACATGGCGCATTTCTTCTACATCCACCACGCCTACCCCACCTATTTCAAGAACGTCATCGAGGGGCACACCGCATCGCAGTTCATGGAGTCCAAGGCCCGTCCCGACTTCACCAAGAACTACGAGAAGCTCTGGGAGGGAACCAAACTCCGCTCAGAGGCAACGTACTTCGGGCCCGCATACATGATCAACTGGCTGCACAACGATGTCGCGCCGGACTTCACCATCGAGGTGGCGCTGATCAATTGCCACTATCCCGTGACCCACGACTCATTCGTGCTGCAGTGGGGTGTCGCCGTGCAAGCGATACCCGGGTTGCCTGCCGATAAGGCGCCGAAACTCGCTGCGGCGATGAGCCGTTCGTTCGGCGAAGGCTTCCTCGAGGATGTCGAGATCTGGAAGCACAAGACACGTATCGACAACCCGCTGCTGACCGAGGAGGACGGCGCGGTGTACCAGCACCGCCGGTGGTACGAGCAGTTCTACGTGGACCTGCGCGATGTCACCACCGACATGACCGACCGCTTCGAGATGGAAGTGGACACCGCGCATGCCAACGGGATCTGGCAACGCGAGGTCGCCGACAACCTCAGCGCGGTCTCGCCCGGCTGACCGACGTTGCGCTACTCGACGACGAAGACCGGGATCAGCCGCGACGTCTTGGTCTGGTACTCCGCGTAGGGCGGGTAGGCCGCCACCGCCAGCTTCCACCAGTGGTCGCGCTCGGCGCCGTCG
>CAZOIX010000207.1:0-6797 GCA_964579685.1 uncultured Mycobacterium sp. | reverse complement strand
CAGTAGCCCCTTGGCCTGTTCGATCTCGGCGCGGGCCTCCGCCACTTTGGACACCGCCGCCGAGATGTCGGATTGCAGGGTGTCGGTGAAATCGACGTAGAAACCCGACGTGCCGACAAGCTCGCCCCCGTCGTCGAGCATGCGGTCTCCGATGACGATCACCCAATGCGTGCGCCCGGCGGTGTCGACAATGCGATGCCGACTGCTGAACGGTTCGCCGTGCATCACCTTGTCGAGAAGGGCGGCCACCTGATCGTGGTCGTCCGGGTGCGTGTGGCTGAGCACCACGTCGGTGGTCGGCCTCACCCCACCTGGTTCGTAGCCGTGCAGGCGCTCCACGTTCTTCGACCATTCCCACCGCTGACCGTCGATATGGAAACGGAACCGTCCGACGCGCTGCGATTCTCCGGTTCCCGCCGCGAACTCCGCCGCGTCGTGGTCCAGAGATGGCGCGCTGACCCCATTGAGGGTGGGGGCGCCGTCGCGGGGATGTCGCAGCATGATCGTCACTCCCGTCGCTTGATTCCCGTGGTCAACGCGAGGCAATAATCTATGGCGTGAACTATAGATTTTGTATAGCACCGACCGAAGGACTTGTGCAACAGCCTGTTCATATGTTCGCCTTGGTGAGGCACACATTTTCCACCGACCCGAACAGGACGACTTGTCGCGATGACCGCCGATGACAGCGCAGACCAGCTCACGGCTGGGTCGCCCGCGTCCGACCACGGGGTCTACGGAATCTCGGTTGCCGCTGAACTGTCCGGGATCAACGAGCAGTCTCTTCGGCTGTATGAGCGCCACGGTCTCCTCACGCCCGCGCGTAGCTCCGGGGGCACGCGCCGGTACAGCGCCGACGACCTTGTTCGCCTTCGGCGCATCAGCGAACTGGTGGCCGCGGGGGTCAACCTCGCGGGCATCGCCCGCATCCTGTTGCTCGAGGACCGCAACACGGCCCTCGATGAACGCAACATCGTCTTAGAAGGCGACAACGACGCCCTGCGGGCCGAACGTGCGCAACGACGGGCCGCCGATCGCAAACGTGACCGCGGTTGAAACCCGATGGCGGGATTTCCGCCGATGCCTCGCCGCCCGGTTACACCCGGCGGTCGATCGCTGACGCCGCCTACTTGGCCGAGCGGGCCTCCCGTTCCGCGGCATGGTCTTCGATTGCTTTGCCAATGGCATGTGATGCGCGGTCGACGAACTCGGTACCGCTTCCGATCACCCAGTCGGCCGAAGCGGCGGGTCCGGCCAGCTGCCCGGTGAAATGCGGAATCACATACTGCGCGAACAGCTCATAGCTCTTCAGCTTCGCGGCGGGCGGCGCCCAGTCGTGGTCGAACAGAAGAAACGCCCCGAAGCCGCCGTTGCTCGCCTCCACCAGCTCCTCGATCTTGGCCACCGCGTCCTCGGGTGTGCCGATCACCGCGAAACCGGACTCACGGTTGTTGGCGATGATCTCCGCCGCGGTATCGCCCTGGACGGGCCCCGCGGGCAGGATGTGCCTGAAGTAACGCGAGAACTCCGCGATGCCGTACTCGACGTCGCGCTCGGCCTGCTCGCGCGTCTCGGCAAGGTGCATCGGGCCGACCAGGCGCCACTTCGAGCGATCGGCGATGTGCCCGTGCTCCAGCGCGACCTCCTCCCAGGTCGCCCAGTGGTGGGCGAGGAGGTCCATTCCCTGCTTCGCCGTCGCTGCGATCGACAACATGCCGATGCCGTGCTTGCCCGCGCCTCGCGGACCGGTGGGGGAGAAGGATGCGGCGACGGCGACATCGAAGCACGGGTCGCTGTAGGGCTTCAGCTGCAACCGCGCGTCCTGCAGGGTGAATCCGTCGGTCTCCCAGGTGACGGTCTCGCCCCGGAGAAGCCGCATGATCGCGTCGAGGCACTGCTCCATGCGCGGCCGTTGCTCGTCGGCCGGGATGCCGAGCATGTGCGCATCTGAGGTGAGTTGGCCGGGCCCACAGCCGAGCATCACCCTGCCCCGGGTGAGGTGGTCGAGCAATACCATGCGATCGGCGAGCATCAAGGGGTTGTGGTAGGGCAGCGAGCTGACGCCCGTGCCCAGCCTGATGTGCTTGGTCCGCTCGGCGGCGACGGCGATGAAGACCTCCGGTGACGCGATGATCTCGAACCCCGCCGAATGATGCTCGCCGATCCACGCCTCATGGAATCCGAGTTCGTCCATCGTCGAGATGAGTTTGAGATCTCGCTCGAGGGCGAGCGTCGGATTCTGTCCGATGGGGTGGAAGGGGGCCATGAAATTTCCGAATCGCATCCGCCCATTCTGGACCCGGCGACGCGGTTGTTGGTTAGCTTTCGCTTCGGCGCGTAGCGCAATTCCCTCGCCCAGGAGGTTCCCATGACGGCAAATGAGACCGCCCGCGATGCGTCGCCGGAAGGCGCCGTCATGGTCGCCGAGTCAGGGGCGGGAACATTCACCCAGCGGATCACCGCCGGGCACCACGAACTGGTGTCCGACGAGCCGCGGCCGATCGGCGACGATGCGGGCCCCACTCCATACGATCTGCTGCTCGCCGCGCTGGGCTCGTGTACCTCGATGACGGTGCGGATGTACGCCAAGCGTCGTGACTGGCCCCTCGAACAGGTGCGAGTCACGTTGCGACATTCGCGCATTCACGCCGAAGACTGCGCCGACTGTGAAACGACGATCGGACTGGTCAGTCACATCGATCTGGAAATCGAGTTGATCGGCGACCTCGACGACGAACAGCGGCAAAGGTTACTGCTGATCGCCGGACGCTGCCCCGTTCATCAGACGCTGACATCGGAGATCGACATCGCGATGACGCTGCGGTGATCGGGGATGGCGCGCTACTGACGGGCCATCGCCAGATTGAATCGATCTTCGGGGGTGATGAGGTGGTCGTGGCTGTCTTCGCCGATGTCGAGCTGAACCCATTCGATCTCGCCCGTGAACCGATTACCGGTTGGTCCGTAGTCCGGTGACGCCGGCGAGCCGGAATCCGAACCGACGTCGCATGCTTCGTCGGCCGAATAACCCATGGGGATGGTCTTTTCGACCCGCCCCTTGCCGACGGCTTTACCGTCGTAGTAGAGCGTGACGTCGCCGCCTTTGGCCAACCCGCCGCCGTCGTAGGTGAACTCCATCCGGACCTGGTGCCTGCCTGTGGGAATGGGCTTCTTCGCGCTGATGATGTAGTGCTCGATGCCGAAGAAGTTGAAGCAGTACTTGAGTTTTCCCTCGTGGGCATACAGCGACCATCCGCCGACGCTGCCACCTTGGGTGATGATCACGCCCTGGGCGCCGGATTTCGGGACGACGAGGTTGGCCGTGACCGAGTGGGACTTGTTCTTCAGCGTCAGCACGCACCATTCGCTGACCCGCATGCCCTGGAACAACAGCTGGGTGTTGCCCCGGATCAGCTGCGGTCGCCCGGCGATGTCGGGATTGATTCGTTCGAAACCACGGTCGTCGAGGGGGACGACGTTGTACTTCACCGCTTCGATGAGCCAAAGGCGCTGTAGCTCAGCGAGTTTCTCCGGATTCTTGGCCGCCAGATTGTTCGACTGCGTCCAGTCGTCTGGCCCGTAGAGCTCCCACACGTCGTCGTCGAACGGTGGTGGTGTGTCGGCCTTCCACGGGGTACGGTGCTTGGTCACCGCGGTCCAGCCCTGGTGATAGATACCCCGGTTGCCCATCATCTCGAAGTACTGCACGTCGTGGGTTTCCGGTGCGTCGGCGCCACGGAGTGTGCCCAGCATGCTCACGCCCTCCAGCGGCGCCTGGGCGATCCCGTTCACCGACATCGGCGCGGGTATTCCCGCCGCCTCCAGAATCGTGGGCGCGACGTCGATGACGTGGTGGAACTGGTGGCGCGTGCCGCCATTGTCCTTCAGTCCCGAAGGCCAGTGCACGATCGTCCCGTTGCGGGTGCCGCCCCAATGCGACGCCACCTGTTTAGTCCATTGATAGGGCGCGCACAGCGCGTGCGCCCAGCCGACGGCGTAGTGGTTGTAGGCGTCGGGGGTGCCGAAGTCGTCGATCTTGGAGAGCAGAAACTCCTGCGTCTCGATGCCGGGCATGCCGTTGAGAGTGGTCATCTCGTTGAAGCAGCCGTTCAGCGTGCCCTCGGCCGAGGCGCCGTTGTCGCCGATGATGTAGTAGATCAGCGTCTCGCCGAGCACGCCGAGGTCGTCGATGGCGTCGATGAGCCGGCCGATTTCGTAGTCCGTCTGTTCCAGGAAGCCGGCGTAGATCTCCATCTGGCGGGCCAGCACAGGTTTGAGCTCTTCAGCCATATCGTCCCAGGCGGGAATCTCGTCGTGGCGCGCGGTCAGCTTGGCGTTCTTCGGCACCACGCCCAGCTTCTTCTGCTGTTTCAGCGTCCGCTCGCGCAGTGCGTCCCAGCCGTCGTCGAACTTGCCCTTGTACTTGTCGGACCATTCCCGGGGCACGTGGTGCGGTGCGTGGGTGGCGCCGGGGGCGAAGTACATGAAAAAGGGCCTGTCCGGCATCAACGCCTTCTGCTGCCGCACCCACGTGATGGCGTGGTCGGCGAGATCTTCGGTGAGGGTATAGCCCTCTTCCGGCGACTTGGCCGGTTCCACCGCGGTGGTGCCCTCGTAGAGGCCCGGATAGTACTGGTTGGCCTCACCGCCCACGAAGCCATAGAAGTACTCGAAGCCAGAACCGGTGGGCCACTGGTGAAACGGTCCGACAGGAGTCACCTCCCACCCTGGAACCTCATGGCACTTTCCGAACTGTGCGGTCGAATATCCATTGAGTTTGAGGGTCTCGGCGATCGGCGCTTTTTCCTTGGGCCGAATGCTGTTGTTCCCGGGGGCCGACGTCGCCATCTCGGTGATCGCGCCCATGCCGACCGAATGGTGGTTGCGCCCGGTCAACAGTGCCTGGCGGGTGGGCGAGCAGAGTGCGGTGGTGTGAAATCTGTTGAGCTTGAGGCCGTTCGCCGCAAGTCGCTGCGCCACCGGAGTATGACATGGCCCGCCGAACGCCGAGGAGGCGCCGAATCCGACGTCGTCGATCAGCACGATGAGCACATTGGGCGCGCCTTTGGGCGGTCGCAGTTCTTTGATCGGTGGGTATTTCGTGTTGGGGTCTTTGGCGTCGTAGGTGGTGAGCCCGACGTGCTTGGGGTCGGGGATCGGCAGATGCTCGCGTGCCAGGTGCGCTTCTGTCGGGGTGGCCGGGCTCTCGGCGGCGACCCTTCCCGCCGCCTTCGTCGTCTTCTTCGCGACGGCCTTGTTTGCGGGTTTGTCTGTCTTCGTCGCTTTCGCCATTCTGAACTCCTCGGAAGTGCCGTCGGGGCCGAAGCATGGTGGTGTCTACGTTGCCGCAAAGCACGGTGGACAGCGGCTAAACCGGGAAACGCACACGTCAGGGACGATCGCGAATTGACGTTTCCGTAGGCGACGCCCGGGTATCCGCCTTGGAGGAGGTAGGAACGATGCCTGTCTGGAGTTGGTTCTTCATCGCAGCGGCCGTGTTGATCGCGTTGACGCTGGTCTTGATCGCCGTCCTGTCGGTGACCGGGCGCAGGAAAACCAGGCGGTTGCGAGAACACTTCGGCGCGGAGTACGAGAGGACGGTCGACGAGGCCGGCGATCGGCGCGCCGCCGAGGAGGAACTGATCGCGCGTGAACGGAAACGGCAGGAGCTCGACATCGTCGCGTTGTCGCAGGAATCGCACCAGCGCTATGTGCAGCAGTGGACAGAGGTTCAGCGTTCGTTCGTCGACGAACCGGCGGACGCGGTCGGCTATGCGGACCGGCTCGTGACCGAGGTGATGCGCGAACGGGGTTATCCGATAAACGATTTCGAGCAGCGTGCATGCGACATTTCGGTCGACCATCCCGACACCGTCGAACATTACCGGGCAGCACACACACTCCACCTGGCGCAGCAGAAGGCCGACATCGGCACGGAGGCGCAGCGCCAGGCCTTCGTCCACTACCGCGCGCTCTTCGAGCAGTTGCTCGCCGTGGATCACGACATCGAGAAGGACTCCCCGAAGGAGGCGACGGCGTGACAACCCACGATCAGCGGGTCGACGCGGAATCCGCGACGCCCGTCGATCCTGAAACTGCGGCGGACGGCGAGACGTCGGACCAGGCCGAGCAGGCCCAGCCGGAGGCGGTGCCGCCGAGCCCCGACGTGAACCGGGTCGACGATGGAGTGCTGGTCGGTGCCGAGCCCGCCGACTTGCGATCGCGGTGGGACGACATCCAGGCGACGTTCGTGGACGATCCCGCGGAATGTGTGCAGATGGCAGACGGACTCGTCGCGGAGGTCGTCGAACAGCTCATGTCGGGGTTGGCCAACGTGCGGTCCCGCCTCGAGGCGCAGTGGGCGGACGGTGAAACCGCCTCGACAGAGGATCTGCGCGTCGCCCTGATGCGCTACCGCGAGCTCTTCGAACGGCTGCTCGCGGTCTGACGCCAAGGTCGCGGGTTTCCGACGTCGGAGATCAACGCCATCGGGGCTCGGCGGGCCCGCTGCGGCGAGCGGCCCAGTCGACGAGGTGGGGGCGCGGAGCCGAGCGCGCGGATGGCCAGCCGGCCGACCTCGCGCCACCTGCGCCGGACGACGACGCCCGTCGTGAATCCACAGAAGAATCCGACGATGAAGAGTCGCCGCGCGTGCCGCGTCTTTCGCCGCCGGGTCATCGTCGAAGCCAGGAAACCGCACAGCGCTGCGGCGGCACCGACCGCCGCAAGTATCGCGATGAATTGCGGCGCCATCGACCCTCCGCTCCAGCCGCATTCTCCCCTGCTCGCCCTGCGGC